>NZ_RZOI01000706.1:0-3112 GCF_004022645.1 Mesorhizobium sp. M4A.F.Ca.ET.020.02.1.1
CTGCCTTCCAGGCCAAGCCGCGCGACGAACGGCCGGCGCGCTTCGACCCGGACTCGCCCTTCGCCAAGCTCGCCGCCTTGCGCGACCAGCTGAAGAAGTAGCCCGCGGGTCCGATGGTCACCGATGCCCGCCAGCGCATCGACAAATGGCTGTTCTTCTCGCGCGCGGTGAAATCGCGCTCGCTGGCGGCGAAGCTCGTGGTCGCTGGCCGCGTGCGCATCAATCGCGACAAAGCAGCGCAGGCCTCCGACATTGTCCGGCCCGGCGACGTGCTGACCATCACGCTGGACCGGCGCATCCTGGTCTGGAAAGTGCTCGGCGCCGGCGCCAGGCGCGGCCCCGCCGAGGAGGCACGCCTGCTCTATGAGGATATGTCGCCGCAACCCACGCCGAAGGACGAGGCCGTTCCGGACGCTCTTCCGGCTTTACGCGAGGCCGGCAGCGGCCGCCCGACCAAGAAAGAAAGGCGGGAAACCGACCGGCTGCTCGGCGAGGATTGAGGGCGGGAACGATCTCAACCGCATCGAGGTTCTGCAACTCCATTCCGGGCGCGACGGCACCGTCAGGAATGGCCGCCCTTGCCAGCGACCGGCAAAGGCGTTACCTCACCAAAAAACCCAGCAGAAATGGGACGTCCCGGAGCCTGCGATGACCTATGTCGTGACCGACAATTGCATAAAATGCAAATACATGGACTGCATCGAGGTCTGTCCGGTCGACTGTTTCTACGAAGGCGAGAACATGCTCGTCATCCATCCGGACGAGTGCATCGACTGCGGCGTCTGCGAGCCGGAATGCCCGGCCGACGCGATCAAGCCGGATACCGAGCCGGGGCTTGAGAAATGGCTGCAGATCAACACCGAATATGCCGAGAAGTGGCCGAACATCACCGCCAAGAAGGAACCGCCGGCCGACGCGAAAAACTTCGACGGCGAGACCGGCAAGTTCGAGAAATATTTCTCGGCCGAGCCCGGCGAAGGCGACTAGCGCATGACCCCGAAAATCGGTTCCGATTTTCGGAAAGGATCATGCGCAAAATCAAAAGTGACGGTGCCGGTCCGGCCGGCGTGACGTAACGTAACGGGCATGAAACAGGAACTGCCTTGACAGGCAGCGGCGGCGCTTGGCCTTCGCGAATGCAGCAAAACCTTGATTCTTCCGACTTTTTGTGCTACATCAGCCAAACATGCCGGTGACACAACGTCGATTTATGGCGCAAACGCCCCAAATCACTGAAAGGTGAGCTTCTCAATCCGGACCAGAGCGATCTGGGGCAGGCGGTCGCAATTATGCGGTGTGCTTGCCCTGGCTTTTCCGGATGGGCTCATCTGTTGTGCGGCTAACGGTCGGCGATCCCGATCGCGCGAGTTCAGCCGGCGCCGCCATGCCGGCGCTACAACAAGGAGTTCAGGGCGTAATGGCAACGATCACCCCGCAGAAGAAGTCCAACGCAGCGCGTCACGGTTTCAAGACCGGCGAGTTCATCGTCTATCCGGCGCACGGCGTCGGCCAGATCGTCTCGATCGACGAGCAGGAAGTCGCCGGCCACAAGCTGGAACTGTTCGTCATCGACTTCCAGAAGGACAAGATGCGCCTCAAGGTGCCGGTCGCCAAGGCGACCTCCATCGGCATGCGCAAGCTGTCGGAAGAGGATTATGTCGACCGCGCGCTTAAGGTTGTGCAGGGCCGTGCCCGCATCAAGCGCACCATGTGGTCGCGCCGCGCCCAGGAATATGATGCCAAGATCAACTCGGGCGACCTGATCTCGATCTCGGAAGTCGTGCGCGACCTCTACCGCGCCGACAACCAGCCGGAGCAGTCCTATTCCGAGCGCCAGCTTTACGAGGCCGCGCTCGATCGCATGGCCCGCGAGATCGCTGCCGTCAACCGCATGTCGGAGACCGAGGCCGTGCGCCTTATCGAGGTCAACCTCAACAAGGGCCCGAAGCGCGGCGCCAAGGCCGACAATGAGGAAGCCGAACAGGAAGAAGCTGCCTGAGCTTTTTTCCTTCGCGAATTCAGAAAACCCGGCCTCGTGCCGGGTTTTTTGTTTCGGAAGGCTACTCGCCGCCAGTTTCCCTGTGCGATTCCTGCCTCAGCGAGGCAATGAAGCGTTTCGTCCGCTCGCGCTCCGGCCTGTCGAACACGACCGAGGCCGGGCCTTTCTCGACGACGACGCCGGCATCGAGGAACACCACCTCCTGCGCGATCTTGGAGGCGAGCCTCAGATCGTGCGTGGCCATCACCATGGTCGTGCCTTCCCGGGCGAGCTGGCCGAGCACGTCGACCACTTCCTGCGCGAGCTCCGGGTCGAGCGCCGAGGTCGGCTCGTCGCACAGCAGCACACGCGGCGACGGCGCCAGCGCCCGGGCGATCGCAACACGCTGCTGCTGGCCGCCTGACAGCGTCGCCGGCCAGGCATCGGCCTTGTGCGCCATGCCGACCTTCTCGAGCAGGGCCATTGCCCGTTCGCGGGCTCTGCCGGCCGTCCATCTCAGCACCGTCACCAGCCCTTCCATGACGTTCTCGATCGCGGTGCGATGCGGGAACAGCTGGAAGTTCTGGAACACCATGCCTGTCTGCAGGCGAATGCGCTGGATGTCCCTGGCGGGTACCTTGACCCCCGGACGGAACTGCAGCGTCTCCTCACCGATGCGCAGCGTGCCCGAGCTTGGAATCTCCAACAGATTGATGCAGCGCAGAAGAGTGCTTTTTCCGCCCCCAGAGGGGCCGACAAGCGCCGTCACGCTACCTTCCTCGATGCTGACGGTGACACCCTTCAGGACGAGATTGTCGCCGAACCGCTTCTCGATGTTGTCGAGGCCGATCATGCATTCGCCTCCAGGAAGCCGCCGTAGCGGTTGAGGCGTACCTCCAGCCGCGCCTGCAGCACCGACAGCACCGAGCTCATCACTAGGTAGAGCGCCGCCGCCTCGATGTAGAGGATCAGCGGCTCGTAGGTGGTGGCGACGATGCGCTGCGCCGCCTGGAACATCTCCGGCACGGTGATGGCGGCCGCCAGCGAGGTGTCCTTGACCAGAGAGATGAAGGTGTTGGAAAGCGGCGGCACGGCGACGCGCCCTGCTTGCGGCAGAATCGTGCGCCGCATCGA
>NZ_RZOI01000707.1:0-3107 GCF_004022645.1 Mesorhizobium sp. M4A.F.Ca.ET.020.02.1.1
ATACTATATCCTGAAGGCCCTGGATCTGGAGCAGAAGGACGGCGGCGGCATCGGCAGGGTGACGCCGCAGGAAGCCACTTTCGTCGACGTGCTGGGCCGGTCGCTATGGATATCGGCTGTCGTGACGGCCATCTGCCTGGTCCTTGCGTTTCCGGTCGCCTTCAGGATCTCAGCTGCCTCGCCTCGCTGGCGCGGCCTGCTGCTGCTTCTGGTCCTACTGCCGTTCTGGACGTCGCTGCTGGTGCGCACCAGCGCCTGGGTGGTGTTGTTGCAGGACAACGGCATCATCAACTCGGTGCTGTTGTGGAGCGGCATCGTCGACCGGCCGGTCCACCTGATCTTCAACCGCATCGGCGTCTATATCGCCTTCGTCCATGTCATGCTGCCGTTCATGATCCTGCCCATCTACAGCGTCATGGTCGGCATCTCGAAGGACTACACGCGCGCCGCCTACAGCCTCGGCGCCAGCGGGCCGCGCACTTTCTACAAGGTGTATCTGCCTCTGGTGTGGCCCGGCCTATGGTCCGGCTGCCTGCTCACCTACGTCATTGTCGTCGGCTACTACATCACCCCGCTACTCGTCGGCGGCAGCCAGGACCAGATGCTCAGCTACTTCATCGCCTTCTACACGAAGCAGACGGTGAACTGGGGCCTGGCTTCCGCGCTCGCGATCCTGCTGACGACCTGTGTTCTCGTGCTGGTTGGCCTCTACGGCCTGCTCGGCCGCAAATCTCAAATCGTGGTGAAGGCCTGAGCGCGATGTCCGCTTCAGCAACGCACAAGCCGAAGGTCGATATCTGGCGCACGCTGGCAAGCGTGGTGACCGTGCTGGTCTTCCTGTTCCTGCTGGTGCCGATCGCGGCCGTGCTGCCGCTTTCCTTCAGTTCAGGCTCGTTCCTCTCCTATCCCATGCCCGGATTGTCACTGCGTTGGTACGAGGAACTTTTGACCAACTACAAGTGGCTGCTCGCGCTGAAGAACAGCGCGGTTGTCGGCATTGGTGCAGCGGCACTGTCCACCGTGCTTGGCCTGTCGGCGGCCATCGCCATGAACGGGCTTGGTCCGAGGGCTCGCGCCATCGTCAACGGCTTCCTTATCGCGCCGCTGGTCATGCCGGTCATCATCATGGCTGTCGGCCTATATCTGTTCCTCTCCGATCTCGGCCTCGCCGGCACGATTGTCGGCATGATCCTGGCGCACACCGTGATCGGCACGCCCTATGTGGTGATCTCAGCCACCGCGGCGCTTCAAAACTTCGACATGCAGTTGATCCGTGCCGCCAAGAGCCTCGGCGCGTCGCCCTGGATGGCCTATCGGCGCGTGATGCTGCCGGCAATCCGCCCGGCCATTGTCGCGGGGTCGCTTTTCGCCTTCGTTGCTTCGTTCGACGAGGTCGTGATCGTGCTCTTCCTCGCCGGCCCCGGCCAGGTGACGCTACCGGTGCGTCTCTTCGAGGGCATCCGCGACGAGCTTACGCCGGTCGTCATCGCCGCCGCGGTGGTGATGATCTCGATCTCGATCGGCCTGATGGCGGTCATCGAGATCCTGCGCCGCAAGTCCGTTGCCCGGCGCGGCATGGCCTGAACGGCACGTAACAGGGACTGCACGCACTGGCGTTTGAGTTTTGTTGATCGTAGGGTTTCCTCGTTCCAAGACCGGCCGCACCGGCTGACGCCATGCCGCCAGGACGTTCCAGCCTGCGGTTTCAACGTCCGGCAAATCCACCCAGGAACGCTGCCAATGAGCTTCCGAGCGTCGGCGACGGGTAGCCTCCTTCCTGGACAATCAGTGTTGGGCATGTCAGCGCCGCCAGCATCTCTCCCATACGGCGAAAGCCGGTTTCGTCCACGGCCATGCAGGCGAAAGGATCGTCTTTGGAGGCATCCAGCCCCAGGGCAATGATCAGGATATCGGGCGAGAACTGCCGGACCGCCTCGCATGCTTTCGTCACGGCTGCCAGATATGCCTCGGTCCCGCTCATCAAAGGAACCGGCAGATTCAGATTGTGCCCTTCTCCGTGGCCGGCTCCGGTCTCGTCGGAATAGCCGGCGTAATAGGGATAGAGGTGGGCAGGATCGCCGTGCACGGACACCGTCAGAACGTCGCGCCGGTTGTAAAAAAGTGCCTGGGTGCCGTTGCCGTGGTGAACGTCGACATGGACGATTGCCGCCCGAGCTTCCTGTGAAGCCGCCAGGTTGGCCGCAATGGCGGTATTGTTCAAATAGCAGAAGCCGCCGGCCTGATCGCGATAGGCGTGGTGCCCCGGTGGGCGGCAAAGCGCGTAAGCCGAGCGCTCTCCCTCCAGCACCCTGGTCATCGCATCGACGGCGGTGTTGGCGCTCGCTCGTGCCGCCTCCCAGGTTCCCTCGACCAGCACGCAACTGGCGTCCGCCTGATAAAAGCCGGCACGGCCAAGCAGGTCGCGGGGCAGACGGCTCATGTGGCGGCTGGGATGGACGCTTGATCGCAGCTCTGGACCGGCGCCAGGCAGCTCCCGCCACGCCTGGAAGCCGGTTTGCAGGAAGGTGAGGTAGTCGCGATCATGCACTGCCGCGATGATCTCGAACGAACGCTCGTGAGGGGGTTGGACGGCGATACCGGCTGCTTCAAGGCCGGAGAGTAGGGCCGCTATCCTTTCGGGCTGTTCAGGGCTGGGTCTCAATTCGCCGCCGGCGATCCGGGTCAACGGGCGATGCAGCAATTGCCGCTCATCGAAGATGGCTAGCATGGGGATCTCCAGGAGTGGCGCGGCTGGATTAGTGCTCGTCGGCCGCTTTGACACCGTCGCGGCGGACGAACTGCGCGGCGATGAGAACGAGAATCGACAGAACCACCAGCATGGAGGAAATCGCCGCGACAGTCGGATCGACCTGGTCGCGGATGTTGGCGAACATGCGCTTGGTGAGCGTCGATGTCGCACCGCTGGAGATAAAGAGCGAGACGACGACCTCATCGAAGGAGGTGATGAACGCGAATAGCATGCCGGACATGACCGCGATGCGGATCTGCGGCAGGGTCACCGTCAGGAATGCGCGCAACGGCGAAGCGCCCAGGCTGCGCGCGGCCCGTTCCTGGTTGACGTCGAAGCTGGCCAGGCCATTGCCGAC
>NZ_RZOI01000708.1:0-3107 GCF_004022645.1 Mesorhizobium sp. M4A.F.Ca.ET.020.02.1.1
AACCTGACGGTGGCGCAGAATATCGGCTTCGGGCTGAAGGTGGCGGGGATGCAGAAGGCCGCCATCGATTCCCGCGTCGCCGAGATGCTCGACATCATAAAGCTGCCGCAGATGGCCGACCGCTATCCCTACCAGCTTTCGGGTGGCCAGCAGCAGCGCATCGCGCTGGCGCGCGCGATCGCGCCGAAGCCGAAGCTCTTGCTGCTCGACGAGCCGCTGTCGGCGCTCGATGCAAAGGTGCGCGTGTCGCTGCGCGAGGAGATCCGCTCGATCCAGAAGAAGCTCGGCATCACCACCATCTTCGTCACCCACGACCAGGAAGAAGCGCTGTCGATCTCCGACCGCATCGCGGTCATGTATGGCGGCAAGGCCGAGCAAGTCGGCACGCCGTTCGAGATCTACAACCGGCCGGCGACCAAGTTCGTCGCCAATTTCGTCGGCACACTCAACGTGCTGGAAGGCAAGGTCACCGACCCGGCATCTGGCAAAGTGCAGGTCAACACGCAGGAAGTCTCGCTCAAGGGCAAGCTCAACGGTTCGAAATCCGGCGACACGCTGTCGCTGGCGCTCAGGCCCGAGGCGATTTCGCTGGGGCGGCAACCCGGCCATGACACCAGCCTTTCCGGCGAGATCGCCGAAGTGCACTTCCTCGGCTCGGTCATCCGGGTGCGCGTCGGCATTGGCGGCAACACGGTGTCGCTCGACACGTTCAACAACTCCACGACGCCGCCGCCCGTAGTTGGCGAGAAGGCGGACATCTCGTTTTCGTCCGGCGACATGCTGGTGCTGCACTAGCAAAGCGACAGGAGCGCAATTTCGAGCCGGTGCATCACCTCCCATAGTGATCAGCGTGGGACGATCCGACCCTCATCGCTAACGCGCCAGACAATCAACAGCATCCCGACACGGGGGTACTGCCAACCGTCGCGCTTCATCGCTACGATGAGGTATGGCCCTGTTCGAGATCACCCTTGTCCTGCTTTTGATTGCCGTCGCGCTGGCGGCGCTGTCGCGGCGGCTGGAGGTCCCTTATCCTTCGCTGCTGGCCCTGGCCGGGGTTGGGATTGCCTTTGTGCCCGGCGCGCCAACGATCGAGATCGATCCGGAACTGGCGCTTGCGCTGTTCATAGCGCCGGTGCTTCTCGATGCCGCCTATGACACCTCGCTGCGCGACCTGAAGCGCTACCGGCTGTCGCTGGCGATGCTGGCGCTCGGCGCGGTTGTTTTCACTACCGTGGTCGTTGCCTTCGTCGGCTGGAAGATGGCCGGCCTGCCGATCGCGGCGGCGATCGCGCTCGGCGCCATCGTCGCGCCGCCCGATGCCGTGGCCGCGAGCGCCGTGCTCGGCCAGTTCAAGGTGCCGCACCGCATCATGGCCATCCTGCAGGGCGAGAGCCTGCTCAACGATGCGACAGCGCTGCTGATCTACAGGATTGCGGTTTCGGCCGCGATCGGTTCGGTCATGCTGAAGGACGCGGTGCCGGTGATCCTGCTGTCGACGGTCGGCAGCGTTGTCGCCGGCTATCTGTTCGGCCGCTTCTCTCTGCTGACGCTCACGCGGATCGAGGATGCGGCAAGCAGCACAGTGGTGCAGTTCGCCGGTACATTCGGTGTCTGGATACTTGCCGACAGGCTCGGGCTGTCGGCCATCATCACCATCGTCGTCTATGCCATGACCATCGCGCGCACCGCGCCGCGCCTGATGTCGGCGCGGAGGCGCGTCAGCACCTATTCGGTCTGGGAGTCGGCGGTGTTCGTCCTCAATGTGCTGGCTTTCGTTCTGATGGGCCTGCAGGCACGCTCGATCGTCGGCCGGCTCTCCGGCGACGGGCAAGGCGATGCGTTTCTCTTCGCCGCGACGGTGCTGGCCGTGGTCATCGTGGCTCGCCTCGTCTGGGTCGCGAGCTACGTTGCGGTCATGCGATGGCTTGCCCGCTTCGACAGCGAAGACAAAAGGCGGGATGCACCGACGTTCCGCGGTGCCGTGCTCGTCGGCTGGTGCGGCATGCGGGGACTGGTGACGCTGGTGGTGGCGATTGCGCTGCCGGCCGGCTTCCCGGGCCGTGACCCCATCGTGCTTGCCGCCTTCGCGGTCGTTCTCGGCACGCTGGTGCTGCAAGGCATGAGTCTGAAGCCGCTGCTGCGGATACTCAATTTCGAACGGGACACGACGATCGACCGCGAGGTGGCGGAGGCGCGCGTTGCCGTCATGCAGGCCGCGCTCGACGTCCTGAACCACAAGACGTCGGCGGCGGCGGCGGTGGTGCGCGAGCAGTATGAGGCGCAGCGCCGGATCGCCGAGGACCCTGAGGACGCCCAGGCGGCGACCGAATACGATCGCCTGCGCCTCTATGCCATCAAGCGCCAGCGCGACGCGCTGGAGGAACTGCGCCGCAACGGCACGATCGGCGACGAGGCCTATCACCGGCTGGAGGAGGAGATCGACTGGTCGGAACTGGCGGCGTCGCCGGCGGGGCGGTTCCAGCCGCTGACGACGTAGGAAGACGGTCCTCTGGCCCAGCCCCGTTGCTGTTGCGGTCCATTGCCACGCTATCGGTGAAACGCTACTGCCATCACCGGAACTGAGCCGGGTAACCAATGAAGCTCGTCAGCTACAACATCCAGTACGGGTTCGGCGGCGACGGCCGCTACGATCTCGCGCGCGCCGCGCGCGTCGTCAAAGGCGCCGACATCATCGCCTTACAGGAGGTGGAGCGGCACTGGCAGCGGACAAACGAGGACGACCAGCCGGAAATCCTGTCGCAGCTGCTGCCTGACTACCACTGGGTTTACGGGCCGGCCTTCGACATGGACGCCAGCGAGCGGCGCGACGGCCGCGTCGTCAACCGCCGCAGGCAGTTCGGCACCATGGTGCTGTCGAGGCTGCCGATCGTCTGGTCGCGCTTGCACTCCCTGCCGCTGCGCCGCACGGTGCGCCCGCTCAACACGCGCAACGCCGCGCTTGAATGCATGATCCGCACGCCAGCCGGTCCAGTGCGGGTGTTCTCCCTGCATCTCGCGCACATCGCCGTCGAGGAGCGGCTGGAGCAGATCGACTATCTACTCAACGAACATCGCCGGGCGCCGTCCGACGGCGGCCCCTGGAG
>NZ_RZOI01000709.1:0-3104 GCF_004022645.1 Mesorhizobium sp. M4A.F.Ca.ET.020.02.1.1
TACATCGACCATGCCGCGAACTGGCCGATCTCGAGGAAGGGCGAGCCGATGTCTAGCAACTGCGCAAGGCGCTCGCGAGGCAGGAGCTTGCCGCGCCCGACATGGCGCTCGCGCGCTTCGTCAGAGCCGCCGCGTTCGATGCTTGCAGCCTTCTCGGAAATGTCGGCGACGAGGGCGCGCATGCGCTCGGCGTTGGCGCGGAACGTGTCGGAGGCTGGGGAGATTTGGGATTGCAATGTGGCCACGTTGTTCCTCTCACCCCTCTTGATGCCGCGACGGAACCAGTGTAACAGCCCGCGCCCGGATGCCGCGCGCCAGGCATGGCATCCTTTTTACTAGTGACACCCTCAGGAGGCGACGATGAAAGGCATCGATATGCGTTTCACCAGATGTCTCCCTTCGGCCATGGCCTGACGCCGCCGAAGGGCGGCTTTCCACGTCCCGATTTTGAGCAAGAGGAACACGGCGCCTGCAAGCGCTGTGGGTGTCACAATGTATTTGCGGTTTGTAACGCCGCTGATCCATCCGAAGAGCCGGGTGGAGACCGGCTTTTTCCATGCGTCCTGGTATCTGTACCGGAACGGCTGCCCGGACTGGATCCATGACGAACTGGAGGATCAGTTCGACTGGTTCAATCGGCATCTGCCCATTCCTGGCCGGGTTGGCCGGCATTTCAAGCGCCGGAACTCGATCTGGGGCGTCTGCTGGTTTCACCCGGATGCCAGGGAGGCGATCAGCCGCGCGCGCTATTGTGCCTGGCTGATCGAGGAGGGCGGCTTGCCGGTGCGGTCGATAACGTCGGCGCGCCAGTGCGAGGTTCTGTGGCGCGACGCGCACCAGATCGTCGCCAAGCCAACCGACGACCTGCCCAAGGCGTTCGGCTGAGTTGGCGGAGGGGGACATCAAACTCCCTCCGCCATGATCTCGCGCCCGATCAGCCAGCGGCGGATCTCGCTGGTGCCAGCGCCGATCTCGTAGAGCTTGGCGTCTCGTAGAAGCCGGCCGGTCGGATAGTCGTTGATGTAGCCATTGCCGCCGAGCAGCTGGATAGCGTCGAGCGCCATCTGCGTTGCCTTCTCGGCCGCGAACAGCACGCAGCCGGCGGCGTCCTTGCGCGTGGTCTCGCCACGATCGCAGGCGGCGGCGACCGCGTAGACATAGGCGCGCGCGGCATTCATCGTCGCGTACATGTCGGCGAGCTTGCCCTGCACCAGCTGGAACGTGCCGATCGGCTGGCCGAACTGCTTGCGCTCATGCACATAGGGGATCGCCACGTCGAGGCACGCCGCCATCAGCCCGATCGGACCGCCGGCCAGCACCGCGCGCTCATAGTCGAGACCCGACATCAAGACCTCGACACCACGCCCTTCCTCGTGCAGCACGTTCTCGAACGGCACCTCGACATTCTCGAACACCAGTTCCCCGGTGTTGGAGCCGCGCATGCCGAGCTTGTCTAGCTTCTGCGCCACCGAGAAGCCGGCGAAATCCTTCTCGATGATGAAGGCGGTGATGCCGCGCGAATGGCGATCCGGGTCGGTCTTGGCATAGACCACCAGCGTCCCGGCGTCGGGACCGTTGGTGATCCACATCTTGGAACCGTTGAGCACATAGCGGTCGTTGCGTTTCTCGGCGCGCAGTCGCAGCGACACCACATCGGAGCCGGCGCCCGATTCCGACATCGCCAGCGCGCCGACCTTCTCGCCAGAGCAGAGGGCAGGGAGGTATTTCTCCTTCTGCGACGACGTTGCCCAGCGGTTGATCTGGTTGACGCAGAGATTGGAGTGCGCCCCGTAGGACAAGCCGACCGAGGCCGAGGCGCGCGAGATCTCCTCTACCGCCACGACATGGGCGAGATAGCCCATACCGCTGCCCCCGAATTCCGGATCAGCGGTGATGCCAAGCAGGCCGAGCGCGCCGAGCTCCGCCCACAGATGCGCCGGGAATTCGTTGGCGCGGTCGATCTCGGCCGCGATCGGCGCGATCTTCTCCTGCGCGAAACGCCGCACAAGGTCGCGCAGCGCCTCGATGTCCGGATCGAGCCCGAAGCTCAGCGTGTTCGTGTACATGCCGTTCCTCCCTGCGTATGCCCCGATCTTCGCGGGGGATCATGCGCGAAACTCAGAGCGCCACGACGTCCCTGGCGCGCCCTTGGCGGATTGTCGCGCCGACCAGGCGCATTGTCATCGAAAGATATGACGTGGTGACTTCGCCGATCGACAGCCGCTCGCCCGGCCGGAACCAGACGATGACGCCGGTCATCATCTGGATCAGCGCCATGGCGGTGAGCCCGATGTCGTCGATCGCAAAGACGCCGTCCTCCGCGCCGTCGCGCAGGATGGCGCGAAGTTCCTTCTCATAGGCCGAGCGCTGCTTGAGGATCAGCGTCAGCCGGTCGTGCGAAAGGCTGCGCAGCTCCATGTTCGAGACATGCGTGGCGTGGCGGCGCTCGATATGAAAGGCGATATGGTTTTCGACATAGGCGGCGAGCCGCGCAACCGGATCGGCGCCGGCCGGACGCGCCGCTTCCCAGGCCTGCAGCAGCCCTTCCATATGCTCGCGCATCAGCGTGAACAGCAGGTCTTCCTTGGTTGGGAAATAGCGATAGAGCGCGGCGGCCTGCACGCCGACTTCCGCCGCCAGCAGACGCATCGACATCGCCTCGTAGCCGAGGCGCGCGATTAGGCTCACCGCCGCCTCGCGGACGGCCGCTTCGGTCTTTTCCCCGTCGGAACCCGTCGTCCGCGCCATGGTCGCTCCTTACTCTATTAATAAAACAAACGTTCAATTAATTCAAGGGGCGACTAGGCGATTATCCGGAAGTCAACGGGTGGGCTGTGCGGTTCCATTTGCTCGATCTCGACCTTCAAGACCACGGCACCCCTTGGCCCTTGCCACAAACGGTCGATCATTGTCGAAACGGCAGCGTCGGTTCCCGCGAGCATGGCCGTCACCGTGCCGTCGCTCTCGTTGCGCACCCAGCCGGTGAGCCCGAGCCGCACGGCTTCGCTCCGCGTCCAGACCCTGTAGCTGACGCCTTGCACCCTGCCATGAACGCTGGCCCGCACTGCCCTTTGCTGGTTGGCCATGACTCGCTCCCTGCACAG
>NZ_RZOI01000070.1:0-14951 GCF_004022645.1 Mesorhizobium sp. M4A.F.Ca.ET.020.02.1.1
GCTACCTGCTGCTGCTGACCTTTGGCAAGCGCGGGCCCGCCGGCGCGTTCCTGGCCGAGCATTTCGGCATCGTCTTTTCCTTCCGCTGGACGGGTGCAGCACTTGCCTGCGGCGTGATGGGCTTTCCGCTGATGGTGCGGGCGATCCGGCTGTCGATCGAGGCGGTCGACCGCAAGATGGAGGCGGCGGCCGGCTCGCTCGGCGCCAATCCACTCTGGGTGTTTGCCACCATCACCTTGCCATTGATCCTGCCCGGCCTGATCGCCGGCTCGATCCTGTCCTTCGCCAAGGCTATGGGCGAGTTCGGCGCCACAATCACCTTCGTCTCCAATATCCCCAACGAGACGCAGACGCTGCCGTCGGCGATCTATACCTTCACGCAGGTGCCGGGCGGCGATGACGGCGCGCTCAGGCTGACGCTGATCTCGATCGTCATCTCGATGGCCGCACTGGTGGCGTCTGAGATGCTGGCCCGGCGCGTCGGCCGGCGGATGGATATCGAATGACGCTGCTCGTCGACATCGGCCACCGCCTCGGCGATTTCGCGATCGACGCCAGTTTCGAAAGCGCTGGCCGCCTGACGGCTCTGTTCGGTCCTTCGGGCTCCGGCAAGTCGACGCTGATCAATTTGATCGCCGGGCTGATCCGACCGGAGAAGGGGCGGATCGCTGTCGATGGGCGCGTGCTGGTCGACACCGAGACCGGCGCCTTCGTGCCGATGCACAAGCGGCGCATCGGCATCGTGTTCCAGGACGCGCGGCTCTTTCCGCATTTGAGCGTCGCAGGCAATCTGCGCTATGGCCGATGGTTCACGCCGGCGTCCGAGCGCTATGCCGACATCGATGGCGTGGTCGATCTGCTCGGCATCGGGCATCTGCTCGACCGGCGGCCGGCTAAGCTCTCGGGCGGCGAGAAACAGCGCGTGGCCATCGGCCGGGCGCTGCTCGCCAGCCCGAAACTGCTGCTGATGGATGAACCGATGGCCTCGCTCGACGAGGCGCGCAAGGCGGAGATCCTGCCCTATGTCGAGCGGCTGCGCGACGAGACGAATATCCCTATCGTCTATGTCAGCCATTCCGTCGCCGAAGTGGCGCGGCTGGCGAGCGACGTGGTGGTGCTGGCGCAAGGCAAGGTCGCGGCCGCCGGTCCGACCGGAGCGATCATGCAGCGGCTCGACCTTTTGCCGGCGGAAGAGCGCGGCGAGGGCGGCGCGGTGCTGGACACCAAGGTGCTGCGCCATGAGGAGAGCTTCGGAATGACCGTGCTCGACTCGCCGGCGGGCGAAATCCGCGTGCCACGCCTGGCGCGGCCGGCCGGTGCGCCGGTGCGGCTGCGCATCCGCGCCCGCGACGTCATGATCGCGACCGAGCAGCCGGCGGGTCTCAGCGCGCTCAACATACTGGCGGGGACAATCACGGCGGTGAGGCCGGGTGTCGGACCGACGGTGGAGATCGCCATCGAATGCAATGGCGTGACGGTTCTGGCGCGCATCACCGAACAGTCGAAGCACACGCTTCGGCTCGCGCTCGGCCGCAAGGTCTTTGCGGTGATCAAGACGGTGAGCTTCGACAGCGCGACGACGGGGCCAGGGCTGCCATCCGAAGCCGATGGGTGACGAAAGGACAATGTCGCTATGTTGGTTTGGAATAGCGATAGAGCCGTCGAGGGTGCTAGTCTGATCGCGGAGGACAAAGATGCCGTCGCTGAGCTTGCGGATAAACCTCGATCCCGACGGGCGTATCGGGCCGGGCAAGATCGAGCTTCTGGAGCAGATCGCTGCCTTCGGCTCGATATCCGCCGCGGCGCGCGGCATGGAGATGTCCTACAAGCACGCCTGGGACCTGGTCGAGGACATGAACCGGGTGTTCGGCAAGCCGCTGGTATCGGCGCAGACCGGCGGCAAAAAGGGCGGCGGCGCCCAACTGACCGCGGTCGGCCTGGCGGTCGTCAGCCGCTTCCGGGCCATAGAGCGGGCGGCGACATCCGCGGCGGCGCAGCACATGGAGGCCTTGCAGGCGGAAATCGATGCCGGTTGAGTGCCGCCCCGTTCCGAGTGGTCCCTATTCCTCGGGCTCGCCGGGTTTGCGCAGCAGATAGGTGTCCATGATCCAGCCCTTCCTTTGCCGGGCTTCCTCGCGCACTCTTTCGATCTCCGCGCCGACATCGCCAAGGCGGCCGGAGATGGCGATCTCGTCCGACGTGCCGAGATAGGCGCCCCAGTGGATGACGAGATTCTCGTCGGCCAGCGTGTTGAAGGCGCATTTTCCGTCGAGCATGACGACCGTGCTGCCGGCATTCTCGGGCATGCCCTCCTCAGTCAGGCGGCGGCCGGTGGTGATCAGCACGGGGTCGCCGATACGATTCAGTGCCATCTTGTGGCTGGCGGCCAGCGCCTGGACGGCGGTGATGCCGGGAATGACCTCGAGCGCGAAATCGACGTTGCCACGCCGACGCACCCGCTCGAGGATGCGCAGCGCGCTGTCGTAGAGCGAGGGGTCGCCCCAGATCAGGAACGCGCCGCAGCCGTCTTCCGCAAGCTCGTCGCGGATCAGGCCTTCATAAATTTCGGCGATCGCCTCGTGCCAGTCGTCGACCGTGGCGCGGTAGGAAGGGGAGGGTTCGGCCCGCACCGGCACGTCGAATTCCACCCGACGCGATTTCGGGTTGGTGACGAAGCGGTCGCAGATTTGCCGGCGCAATTCGGCGAGATCGTTCTTTTTCGCGCCCTTGTCGGGAATAAACAGGACGTCCGCCCGGTTCAGGCCGCTGATGGCCTGGACCGTCATATGTTCGGGATTGCCGGCGCCGATGCCGATGACCAGAAGCTTGCGCATGGGCGCTCTCCTGCCCGATCGGGGCGCCGGTGTCCAGACAGCATGGGGCAAGCGGCAACACGAGCGTTGAAGGGGCTTTGAAACGCCACATTGAAACGGCTAGAGCAGTTCATCGTTTGGTGGAAACGCTGAACTGCTCTAGCTATTTGTCTTACGCAATTCCGGACGGAAAACCGCTACACACTTTTCCTGGAATTGCTCTAGATGTGGACGCGCATCCGGTTGGGGCCGGCCCTGCCGTCGAGCGGGGGATCCATGTTCCGCCCCATCCTGACCGCAGCGCTGGCTTTGTCGGCCGCGCCGGCGTTCGCCAACGATTCGATTGCCGAGCTTGGAACCGGCGGGCTGATCCTGTCGCGCAGCGATGCCGTCGCCATGGAGAGCGAGGACCTCTTCATCTCGCAAGAAAAGGTGACGGTCGACTATGTCTTCCGCAACAACACCGACAAGGATGTCGACGCCATCGTTGCCTTCCCGATGCCCGACATCGAAGGCGACCCGAACGAGATGCCGGCGATCCCCGAGGCGCAGAGCGACAATTTCCTCGGCTTCGAGGTGACTATCGACGGCGTCGATGCAAAGCCGCAACTGGAGCAGAGAGCCTTTGCGCTGGGTATCGACATCAGCGCCGATCTCAAGGCGCAGACCGTGCCGCTCTATCCGTTCGGCGACGCGGCCAAGGCGGCGCTGGCGAACCTTCCCAAGGAGGTCGCCGAGGATTGGGAGAACCGTGGCATCATCATCGAGGATAGGGCCGACGACGGCTCGGGGATGAAGACCGTCTACGCCCCGTTCTGGCAATTGCGTTCGACCTACTGGTGGCGCTCGACCTTCCGAGCCAACAAGGCCGTGCATGTCTCGCACCGCTACAGGCCGAGCGTCGGCGGAACCTCGTCGGTCAGCTTTTTCTATGATGGCCAGTTCCAGGGCCAGTATGCGACCTATAAGACCCGCTATTGCATGGACGACGGCTTCGAGAACGCCGTGCGCAAGGCGGCCAAGGACAATCCCGACGGCTACCCGCAATATTTCGAAAGCAGGATCGCCTATATCCTGACCACGGGCGGCAACTGGGCATCGGGCAGTATCGGCGATTTCAAGCTGACCGTCGACAAGGGCAGCCCGAAGAACCTGGTCTCCTTCTGCGGCGACAATGTGCGGAAGGTCGGACCGACGACCTTCGAGATGACAGCGAAGGACTTCTATCCTGAGCACGACATCGACATATTGCTGCTCGAGCCGTCGGACGACACGAGTGGCGGCGACAGCGGGAACGGTGGCTAATGGATATCGCAATCTACGTCGCCATCGCCGACAACGGCGTGATTGGGCGCGATGGCGGCCTGCCGTGGCGGCTTTCCACCGATCTCAAGCGCTTCAAGGCCGACACGATGGGCAAGCCGATCATCATGGGTCGCAAGACCTATGAGGGCATTGGCCGGCCGCTGCCGGGCCGGCTCAACATCGTGGTGACGCGCGACAAGGCCTGGCGGGCCGAAGGAATCGAAATCGCGCATTCGCTCAAGGAGGCCATCGCGCTTGCCAATGTGCGCGGGCGCTGCATGGCCGGCGCCGACGAGATCTGCGTTGTCGGCGGCGGCGAAATCTATGCCCAGGCATTGCCGCTGGCCGACCGGCTGCATGTCACCCATGTGCTCGCAAGTGTCGAGGGCGATGCGCATTTTCCGCCGATCGACACGGACCAGTGGCGCGTCGCCAGCGCCGAGGACTTTCCGGCCGGCGAAAAGGACAGCCACGCGACCCGCTATACGGTCTACGAGCGCCGTGGCGGCGCAAACTGAAGACGACTGCGTCGCTTCTTGAAGACGATAAAGGGTCGCTACCGGTCCAAAACGGATGGCTGGCCGGCAGATCGCGTTGAAAGCGTGCCGTGGCGACCCTATAGAAGGATGACATTGGATATTGCGCTGTCAGGCCGGCGCCGAGGGAATTCCAAGCGAAAGGACATTCATGCCCTGGAACGACAAGAGCGGTGGCGGCGGCCCATGGGGCGGCGGCGGCAATCAGGGTCCCTGGGGGCAGGGGCCCAAGGGCCCGAGCGGCCCGCAGGGCTCACCGCCCGATCTGGAAGACATCATCCGCCGCGGCCAGGACAGATTGCGCCGCGCCCTGCCGGGCGGCGGTGGCGCCAGCCCCGCCGTATTCGGGCTGATCGCGGCTGCGCTGGTCGTGCTGTGGGCGTTCAAGGCGGTCTACACCGTGCAGCCCGACGAGGTTGCGGTCGAACTGCGCTTCGGCAAGCCGAAGGCCGAGCTGTCGCAGCCCGGCCTGCATTTCCACTGGTGGCCGGTCGAGACCGTCGAGACCGCCAACATTGCCGAGCAGCTGGTCGATATCGGCGGCGGCGCGAGCGGCAGCAACAGTTCCGGACTGATGCTCTCGGGCGATCAGAACATCGTCAACGTGCAATTCTCGGTCGCCTACCAGGTCTCCGACCCGAAAGCCTATCTGTTCGACGTGTCGGATCCTGACGGCATGCTGAGGCAGGTCGCCGAAAGCGCCATGCGTGAGGCCGTCGGCCGGCGGCCGGCGCAGGACATCTTCCGTGACGATCGCCAGGGCATTGCCGCCTCGGTGCGCGAGATCATCCAGACGACGCTGGACGGCTACAAGGCCGGCCTCAACGTCAACGCGGTCTCGATCGAGGACGCGGCGCCACCGCGCGAGGTGGCCGACGCCTTCGACGAGGTGCAGCGCGCCGAGCAGGACGAGGACAAGTTCGTCGAGCAGGCCAACCAGTATTCCAACCAGAAACTCGGCCAAGCGCGCGGCGCGGCGGCGCAGATCCGCGAGGACGCGGCAGCCTACAAGAACCGCGTCGTGCAGGAGGCCGAGGGTGAGGCGCAGCGCTTCATCTCGGTCTATGACGAATATGCCAAGGCGCCCGAGGTGACGCGCAAGCGGCTTTATCTGGAAACGATGGAGAGGGTGCTGAAGGACTCGAACAAGGTGATCGTCGAGCAGGGCAATGGGCAAGGGGTCGTTCCCTACCTGCCGCTGCCGGCACTGCAGCAGAAAGCGCCGGCGCCGGCCACCTTTGGCGCCACGACGGGAGGAAACCAGTGATGGCCAACCGTCTCCCCATCGTCGCCGTCGTCGCGGCGGTCATCCTGTTCCTGATCTATTCCTCGGTGTTCGTGGTCAACGCGCGCCAGCAGGCGCTGGTGCTGAGGTTCGGCGAGATCGTCGACGTTAAGACCGAGCCTGGCATTTATTTCAAAGCGCCTTTCGCCTTCTTCGATGCCGACAGCGTGCAGCTGATCGAAAACCGCGTGCTGCGCTTCGACCTCGACAACATCCGTGTCCAGGTGTCGGGCGGCAAGTTCTACGAGGTCGATGCCTTCATCGCCTACCGCATCTCTAACCCGCGCGTGTTCCGTGCGGCGGTGTCCGGCAGCATCGAGCTTGCCGAGCAGCGGCTGAGGACACGTCTCGATGCGGCGCTGCGCCGTGTCTACGGTCTACGCGACTTCGAGGCCGCGCTCTCCGAGGAACGCGCCGTGATGATGCGCGAGGTGCGCGACCAGCTCAGGCCCGACGCCACCTCGCTCGGCCTCGAGATCGAGGATGTGCGCATTCGCAGGACCGATCTCACGGCCGAGGTTTCGCAGCAGACCTTCGACCGCATGAAGGCCGAGCGTCTCGCCGAGGCCGAGCGGTTGAGGGCCCGCGGCAACGAGGCGGCGCAGCGCATCAAGGCCCGCGCCGACCGCGAGGTGGTCGAAATCGTCGCCGAGGCGCAGAAGGAATCGGAAATCCTGCGCGGTGAGGGCGAAGCCCAGCGCAGCGCAACCTTCGCCTCCGCCTATCAGCGCGACCCGGCCTTCTTCGAGTTCTACCGCTCGATGAACGCCTACGGTACGGCGCTGGACAACACCGGAACGACCATGGTGCTGTCGCCGGAATCCGAGTTCTTCCGCTATTTCCGCGACCCGAACAGCACGGAGACACCGGCAAAGCCAACGGCGCCGGCAACGCCGCCTGCGCAACCCGGCACCGGCCAGTAGCGTCCGGTGCAGGACTTTCTCGCGGCAATAGGCCTGGTCCTCGTCGTCGAGGGCCTGGTCTATGGCGGATTTCCTGGCCTCGCCAAGAAACTCGCCACCGAAGTCCTGTCGATGCCGGAGACGGCGCTGCGCATCGCCGGACTGGCGGCGATCGCCATCGGTGTCGGCATCGTCTGGCTGGTGCGCGGCTGACGAAATTTCTTGGTGCCGGCGTAACGGACGATTTATCCTCTGCCGATAGCCACAGCCGCAAACGTGCCGTATTTCTTGCCAACATGACGCAACGCGGCGTTTTTGCGGAAGCGCTTTCTTTCAGAAACACCGGGAGGCCCTCGATGACATCCAACACCCTTCTGCGCGTGGCCAGGCGGACGCTTGTCGCCGGCGCAGCGGCGCTGCTCGTCGGCACCCTCGTTGTCCCGTCCACCGTCACACCGACCGTCGCCGCCGACGGACCGGCTTCGGTCGCCGACCTTGCCCAGGGGCTGCTGGGTGCCGTCGTCAACATCTCGACCTCGCAGACGGTAAAGGGCACAGAGGGACCCGGCGCGGTGCCGATGCCGCAATTGCCCGAGGGCTCGCCGTTCCAGGACTTCTTCGACGACTTCTTCAAGAACCGCGGCGGCGACAAGGGCGGCGGCGGCCAGAAGGTGCAGTCGCTGGGCTCCGGCTTCGTCATCGATGCCGAGCAAGGCATCGTGGTGACCAACAACCACGTCATCGCCGACGCCGACGACATCGAGGTGAACTTCTCGGACGGCGTGACGCTGAAAGCGACACTGGTCGGCACCGACACCAAGACCGACGTCGCCGTGCTGAAGGTCGATCCGAAGGGCCACAAGCTGACGGCGGTGAAGTTCGGCGATTCCACCAAGATGCGCGTCGGCGACTGGGTGATGGCGATCGGCAATCCGTTCGGCCTCGGCGGCACGGTGACGGTCGGCATCGTCTCGGCACGCAACCGCGACATCAATTCCGGCCCCTATGACGACTTCATCCAGACCGATGCCGCGATCAACCGCGGCAATTCCGGGGGTCCGCTGTTCAACAGCCTGGGCGAGGTCATCGGCATCAACACGGCGATCATCTCGCCGTCGGGCGGCTCGATCGGCATCGGCTTCTCCATTCCCTCGCAGCTTGCCTCGGGCGTCGTCGAACAGCTTCGACAGTTCGGCGAAACGCGGCGCGGCTGGCTCGGCGTGCGCATCCAGCCGGTCACCGACGACATTGCCGAAAGCCTCGGCATGGCGACCGCAAAGGGCGCGCTGGTGGCCGGCGTCATCAAGGGCGGACCGGTCGACAACGGCACGATCCTGGCCGGCGACGTCATCATCAAGTTCGACGGCAAGGACATCCACGAGATGCGCGACCTGCCGCGCGTCGTCGCGGAAAGCCCGGTCGGCAAGGCAGTGGACGTGGTCATCGTGCGCAAGGGCGTCGAGCAGACGGTGAAGGTGACGCTCGGCCGGCTCGAGGACGGCGAGAAGCTGGCGAGCGGCGAAGATGGCAACACCGACGAGGACAATGGCGACAAAGCGCCCGCGGTGTCTACGGCCGCCGTGCTCGGCATGACTATCGGCGAGCTCAATGACGAAACGCGGACCAAGTTCGGCATCGCTGCCGACGTCTCCGGCGTCGTCATCACCGACGTCACCAAGGATTCGGCCGCGGCAGAGCGTGGCATCCAGCCCGGCGAGGTGATCACCGAGATCGCCCAGGAATCGGTCGCCACGCCGAAGGATGTCATGGACCGGATCGGCGCTTTGAAGGAGCAGGGGCGCAAGAACGCGCTGTTGATGTTGGCGTCGAAGACCGGTGAGTTGCGGTTTGTCACGATCCGGATGGATTGAGTCCGGTAAGGCCTGCAACAATCTGATTTCAATATGAAAAGGGCGGCTAACGAGCCGCCCTTTTTCTTGCCTGCCAGTCCTTGCGCGACAGAGCGTAGAGGACATGCCGCTTGAGATGCGGGTGGCTATCGGGGATCGAGGGGTGGTCGAAATCGCGAGCCGGGTCGGGGCTCATGCCGAGGCGTTCCATGACGGCCGTCGAGCGGCGGTTGGCGGCGACGGCGAAGGAGACGATTTCATCGCGGTCGAGCGTTTCGAAGCCAAAGGCGAGCCAGGCTTCGGAGGCCTCCGTGACATAGCCCTTGCCCCAGAATTCCGGCGCCAGACGCCAGCCGATCTCGATTGTGTCGGAAGGCATGGACGGCACGTGATCGGTCTCTAAGAGGCCAACAAAGCCGATGCATTCGCCCGTCGCGGCGATCTCGGCGGCGGCAAAGCCAAAGCCATCCTCGGCGATCCAGCCGCGAAATTCATCCATTTTGGCATCCGTCTCGGCGCGGTCGCGGCGGAACGGAAAGAATTCCATCACCTGCTCGTCAAAATTGATGCGATGGAAGAGCTCGCGATCACGGTCCTCCCAGTTGCGCAGGATCAGGCGCTCGGTGCGCATCGGTTTCATCCGGCAAACTCCTCCTGGCGATAGCCCTGGAGATAGAGCAGCGCCGTCAGATCGCCATGGTCGATGCGGACCTTGGCCTCCGCCGCCACCGAAGGCTTGGCATGCAGGGCAACGCCGGTGCCGGCAAGGCGGATCATGTCGAGGTCGTTGGCGCCGTCGCCGACGGCAAGCGCGTCGGCCGGTGTGAGGCCGAGGCGGGCAGAGATTTCAAGCAACGCCTCCGCCTTGGCGGCGCGGCCGAGAATTGGCTCGGCGACCAGCCCGGTGAAACGGCCGTGCTCTTCGATCAGGCGGTTGGCGCGGTTCTCCTGGAAGCCAAGCATCGCCGCGATGCGGCTGGTGAAGACATTGAAGCCGCCTGACACAAGTGCCGTCCAGGCGCCGTTGCCCCGCATGGTACGCACAAGCGCGAGGCCGCCGGATGCCAGCGTCAGCCGGTTCTCGATCAGACGGTCGACCACGGCGGTATCGAGGCCGTTCAACAGAGCCACGCGCTCGCGCAGGGCCGGCTCGAAGGCGATCTCGCCGTTCATCGAGCGCGCGGTGATCGCCGCGACACGGTCCTTGACGCCGATCTCGTCGGCCAGTTCGTCAATGCATTCCTGGTCGATCATCGTCGAATCCATGTCGGCGATGAGGATCTTCTTGCGCCGGCCCTCAGTCGGCTGGACGATCACGTCGACCGGGTGCGAGGCGAGCGCGGCGCGCAGGGCGGCGGCCGCTTCGCCTGCGTCGGCCTTCTCCGGCAGGACGAGATCGCAGGCAATGTCCTCGGCCAGCCAGCGAACAGCGCTTGCGCCGACCGACCGTGAGGCCATATTCGCAAGCGTGGCCGAGACAGCGCGGCCTTCGGGATGGGACACAAGCGTGGCGATCAGCGGCATCGAGACTTCCGGGCAGGCGGGCGAGGGCCGTGTGAAGAACGCGATCCTGATAGCCGGGCCGACCGCCAGCGGCAAGTCGGCGCTTGCGCTGGAACTCGCCGAGCGCGAGGGCGGCGTCATCGTCAACACCGATTCGATGCAAGGCTATTCCGTGCTCGACGTGCTGACGGCGCGGCCGGGTGCCGCCGATCTCGCCCGCGCGCCGCATTTTCTCTACGGCCATGTCCATCCGTCGGTCGCCTACTCCACCGGCGCCTGGCTGCGCAACGTCACGAAGCTGATCGACGACGGCCTGCTCGCCGGACGGCCGGTGATTTTCGTCGGCGGCACCGGGCTCTATTTTCGTGCGCTGGCCGAAGGGATTTCGGACATGCCCGACATTCCGCCGGCGATCCGCGACCGCTGGCGGCACGAGCTCAAGGAGCAAGGCGCCGACCGGCTGCACCGCATCCTTATGCGCGAGGATTCGGCGGTCGGCATGCAGCTCAGGCCGACCGACGGCCAGCGGATCGTGCGGGCGCTGGAGGTGCTCGACGCCTCGGGCCGTTCCATAGCCGAATGGCAGGCGGCGCGCGGCCAGCCGCTGATCGACCGCGACAGCGCGCGCTTCCTGGTGATCGAGCCGGACCGCGCGGAGCTGGTCGGCCGGATCGAGGCGCGGTTCGACAGCATGCTCGACAAGGGCGCGCTGGAAGAGGTCAAGCAGCTTATGGCGCTCGGCCTCGATCCGGACCTGCCGGCGATGAAGGCGATCGGCGTCCGCGAATTGCAGGCGGCGATGGCAGGACAGATGGGCTTCGCCGAAGCGATCGAGCGCGCCAAGATCGCGACGCGGCAATATGCCAAGCGCCAGGCCACCTGGTTCCGCCATCAACTGGGCCCGGAGTGGCGGCGCCTCCATTCTGCCGGCGACGCGATGCCTGCGATTTGATCTCCGGCCACTAATGCAATCACAAAACTAAATCAAAAACCTGATATTCTCGCTCAGGTTGTCCGGGTTAACCGTCCGTAAGGCCCTGCATGGCATAAGGTCCTTGGGATGTTTCCACGGGCAGCAGATGCGTTTCCATAAGGCGGAATCCGCTTTTTTCGTCTTTATTTTCGTGATCCTGGCTGCCGGCCTGGTGACGCTGCACGCCTATGGTTTCCTGCAAGCCATCGCCACTGACATGGACGCGGCTTCCCGCATCGAAAAGATCAAGTATCTCAATAGACTGCTGTTCGCGACCGGCGTGCTGCTCGCAACCGCGCTGTTCTTCGGCGTGTTCTTCATCTACCCGCTGATCCGCAGGCAGGCGACGGAAGAAGGCAAGTTGCGCGCCATGACGGTCTCGCTCAGCGCGCGTTCGGAAACGCTGGAGCACGCGGCGCTGACCGACGGGCTGACCGGCATGCAGAACCGGCGCTATTTCGACGACGCACTGAAGGAGTATCTCGAGGAGTTTCGCCGCATCGAAAAGCCGGTCGGGCTGATGATCCTCGATCTCGACCATTTCAAGCAGGTCAACGACACGCATGGCCACGATGTCGGCGACGAGGTGCTGAGGGCAGTCGCCGGCTGCCTGAAGGGCATGACACGCTACCACGACGTGGTGGCGCGGCTCGGCGGCGAGGAGTTCGCCGTGGTGACACCGAACATGGACGCCGAACTGCTGGCCAAATTCGCCGAACGTATCCGCAAAGCGATCGCCAACATGTCGGTGCTGTCGGGCAATGTGCGTCTGAAGATCACCACCAGCGTCGGTCTTGCCGTCTGGGATCGCAAGGAAACGGCCGAGGACTTCTATCGCCGCGCCGACCGCCAGCTCTATGAGGCGAAGAGGCAGGGACGCAACCGCGTCTGCGCCTAAAATCCCATCATCAAATTCGTGATGCTGGCCGGCTGATGCCGTTTTTCTGCGCTTCCGGTGCTCACGGACTAAATGTCCGCTCCGCTCCGGTTCTCGAAAACGACACCATCCGACTCAGCCTGACGAATTTTCTGACGGAATTTACCCAGGCCCGCTCGGTGCTTTGGAATTTTCCCAGACATCAATCGTTCTGCGGGCGCATGCCGAAGGTTGCGGGCTTGAGGCCGTAGCGCGTGTCGAAGTCCTCGTCCGGCTGCATGCGCGGGGCGGCAGGCTTGCGGTAGTCCGGGTCGCCAGCCTGGCGGGCCGTATCGACGACCTCGGCGAAGGCCATCTGCTGCTGCGGCTTCGGCACGTTGCGCAGCCGCTCGACGATCGCGGCGAGATCGACGTCTTCGCCGGTTTCGGACGGTACCGCCTTTTCGCGCGTGCCCGTGCCGGGAATGAGCTCCTGCGCCAGTTTCTCGAACTTCAATCGCATGGTCGTCGCCACGCCCTCGCCGAAGGCGATGGCTTCACGCTGGCCCATAGAGGACAGGAAGGCCAGCGTCGAGGCCGAGGAATCGGCGATCGCCGAACGGATGATCGCCTGGTCCTGCTCATTGGCCAGCCGCATGGCGAAGAAGGTCGAGCACTGCGACAGGATGGTCGGGTCGAGCTCGCCCGGACGCTGGGTGACGACGCCGAGATAGCAGCCGTATTTGCGGCCCTCCTTGGCGATGCGCGACAGCGCGTGCCGGGTCGGCGCGAAGCCGAGGCGCGGATCGGCCGGCATGTAGCGATGGGCTTCCTCGCACAGCAGCAGCAGCCGCAGCCGGCCCTCGCTCCACAGAGCCAGGTCGAAAGCCAGGCGCGCCAGCACCGAGCAGACGGAATTGACCACTTCGGAGGGCATGCCGGCCATCTCGAAGCAGGTTACCGGACGGCCATGGTTCGGCACGCGGAAGATGTTGCCGATCGTCTCGTGGATCGTGTCCTCGATCAGGCGCGAGTTGAACATGAATCGGTAGCGGGGATCGGACGCCGCCGATTCGATGCGCGTCTTTAGAGATTTCAACGTCGGGCGGTCGTTCTTGCTTTCGAGCATGCCCATGCGCTCGTCGATCTGCTTGATGAGATCGGCGATGCGGTAGGGCACCGGCGTATCGGCCGTCAGCGCGTCGCTGCCGCGCCTCAGATAGGTGCCGGAACCCGGGTTGCGATAGAGGTTCTTGGCGGCGGGGATGAGATCGCGCAGCACATCGACTTCCTCGGGCTCCGTCTCGCGCCCGCGAAACAGCACCTCGGCGAACTCTTCCAGCCTGAACATCCAGAAAGGCAGGTCCAGCGTCTTGGAATCGACCCTGACGCAATATTCGGGCAACGAGGCGGCGAACTCGTTGTGCGGGTCGAGGATGAGGATGCGCAGATCCGGCCGGGCCTCGATCGATTTGCGCAAAAGCAGCGACACGGCGGTGGATTTGCCGACGCCGGTGGTGCCGACGATGGCAAAGTGGCGCGCCAGGACATCGTCGATGGCGATGTTGGCGTCGATCGCCTCGTCCTGTGACAGCGTGCCAATGGTGATCGAATGCCGGCCGGCGAGGTCGTAGACGGCCTGCAAGTCGCGGCTGCGGATGCGATGCGCAATGGCGCCGATATGTGGGTAGGTGGTGATGCCGCGATCGAAGACCGGCTTAGCGCCCGGCTCGGCGCCGTCACGCACTTCGCCGATCAACTCGATGCTGACCTCGATCGGGTTCTGGCCCTCATTGCTCCAGGCGCGGTCCGACTTGCCGATTTCATAGACGAGGCCGACGGTTCGCGTCGAGCCGAGGTTGATCGAGATCATCTTGCCGACGGTCCATAGACCGGTGACCGTGCCTTCGACATCGTCGGCATAGGCGCTGATGGTGGCCCGCGCGCCGTCGCATTGCACGACATTGCCGAGAATGCGCTTGTCGTTCTGTTCCCTGTTGCGGCGCTCCTGCGAGGTCGCTTCTCCAACGGAGACTTCGCGTTCGACAAACATAAATGGCATGATCCCCATTCCCTCGGCGTTCAGCCTACACAGATGAGGTTAAGCCGGGGTGAGGTCGGATGGTGTAGGCGGCGTTAAGCCGACCGCTAAGATTCGATCAAGCGCGCTCTTTCATTCCATGTCTTCATTCGATATATTGAACGAATGAATTATATAGCGAACGACATTTCATCCAGCCTTGGCAACAGGATACACTCGGAACGGACCTTGCGGGGCTGGTCGCTGGCGCAGCTGGCGGAGCGCTCCGATGTGTCGAAGGCAATGCTCAGCACCATAGAGCAGGGCAAGACCAGCCCGACCGCGGCGCTGCTGGTGCGCATCGCCGCGGCCTTCGGCATGACGCTGTCGACGCTCATTGCCAGGGCGGAACTCAAGGGCGGCGGCCTGCTGCGCGAAGGCGAGCAGCCGGTGTGGCGCGATCCGGCCACCGGCTATCTCAGGCGGCACCTCTCGCCGGCGTCGGACATGCCGCTCGAACTGGTCAAGGTGCGCTTGCCGGCGGGCGCCAGCGTCAGCTTTCCTGCGGCGTCTTACGCCTTCATCAAGCAGCAGATCTGGCTGATCGGCGGACGGCTCGACTTCACCGAGGGTGAAGTCGTGCACAGTCTTCGGGCCGGCGACTGCCTGGCGCTCGGCGCGCCGTCCGACTGCACCTTCCATTCCCCGGGTCCGGACGCCGCCGACTATCTGGTCGCGCTGGTCAGGGGCTGACGGCATGGCGCGACGTCCCCGACGCTCGCACAATGGCGGGCCGCCGCTCGACGACTATGACGGCCCGCCCTGGGGCCAGGGCGACGCCTACATTTTCCTTGCCTGGCAGGCCGCCCACGCCAAAGCCTGGAAGGCGCCCAGCCGCGACGTCATGC
>NZ_RZOI01000710.1:0-3099 GCF_004022645.1 Mesorhizobium sp. M4A.F.Ca.ET.020.02.1.1
GAGATCATCCAGGAGCGGCTGGAACGCGAGTTCAACCTCGACCTCATCGCCACCGCGCCGTCCGTCGTCTACCGCATGAACCTCAACGACGGCACGGTGAAGGAGCTGCACAACCCGGCCGACATGCCCGACGTGGTCAAGATCGCCTCGATCGAGGAACCGTGGATCCGCGCCACCATCCTGACGCCTGACGACTATCTCGGCGGCATCCTGAAACTCTGCCAGGACAGGCGCGGCATTCAGGCCGATCTCTCCTATGTCGGCAAGCGCGCCATGCTCACCTACGACCTGCCGCTCAACGAGGTCGTCTTCGACTTCTACGATCGCCTGAAGTCGATCTCCAAGGGCTACGCCTCCTTCGACTATCACCTGACCGACTATCGCGAGGGCGACCTGGTCAAGATGTCGATCCTGGTCAATGACGAGCCGGTCGACGCGCTGTCCATGCTGGTGCACCGCACGGCGGCTGAAAAGCGTGGCCGCCAGATGTGCGAGAAGCTGAAGGAGCTGATCCCGCAGCACCTGTTCAAGATCCCGATCCAGGCGGCAATAGGCGGCCGCATCATCGCCCGCGAGACCGTCTCGGCCCTGCGCAAGGACGTCACCGCCAAATGCTACGGCGGCGACGTCTCGCGCAAGCGCAAGCTGCTCGACAAGCAGAAAGAGGGCAAGAAGCGGATGCGGCAGTTCGGCAAAGTGGATATCCCGCAGGAGGCGTTTATCCAGGCGCTGAAGATGGGGGATTGAGGTCTGTGTAGACCGTCGAACGAGCAGCCGACAAAGACCCTCGGACAACATCAGGGATGGTGATGAGAATCTATCGGTTGACTTCCGATGGCCGGAAATGGCCGCCAGCACAGAAAGACGGGCTATTCGTTCTCGGGGATCCTGAAGCCCGGAACATCAAACACCTCAAAAAGAACGAGGTCCTCGTCCGAACCGAGGAAGAAGCAATTCGCCTGATCCTAAAGGGCTTCTCAATTCGCATCGAAACGAGGACTCGGCCGTCACTTGTTAGGCGCAATATCTTCATCGACGGGAAGCGTGTTAGCTGAGACAACCGACTTCACCCAAGGGCGTTCGTCCCAGCGCTTATGAGGGATTTCGAAATCAGTTGGCGGCCGCGTTCTGCCAATGGAGACAAGATAGACGTCGGCTGCGCTTTTGGCTAAAGAGTAGAATCTAGATACGCCGACTTCTCTCTTGGGTAATTTGAGTGACCCAACACTCTCCAAAATACAGCCTGAGAGCTCAAGATATCCTAAGGTATCTCACCGCCAAGCGACTGGAAGAGAAGTGGCGGAAGAAAACAAGATACGATCTAAAAAGACAAGTATTCCCGGACCCTGTGGAGTATCTCGATCTTCAGTCAAGCATCGATGCTGTGATTGCGCGAATACGATCGGCCATCCGTAGGGGGAATTTCGGTGTAAGCCAGCCCCGGCGCTACCATGTCGAAAAAACTCTCGGATTGTGCCGACTGATGGTTCAGACCTCGGTCGAGGCAGCCATCATACTGCAATGCCTTTCGGACAGGCTCTACAGCGACATCAAGAAACAGTCCCCGTCCAAAAACGCGTTTTTTGAGCCGCAAGATCACAGCTTCAAGCCGACCGACGAACAAGAGTACGGAACATTCAAATCATGGAAGAAATTTCAAGAAAAAATATTAGACTTTCGTGATGAAAACAAGTTTGTAGTCGTCACTGATATATCGAATTACTACGATTTCATCGATCTTGTACAGTTGCGGAACGTGATTACGTCTTTCGTGACGGTCCAAGAGTCGCTCTTTGATTTCTATCTTCATATAATATCCGCACTCGCTTGGCGACCAGATTTCATGCCTCCACGTCAAATAGGTTTGCCACAAATCGATCTCGACGCACCAAGGCTGCTTGCTCACTGCTACCTATTTGAGTTGGATCGCTTTATGGAGCAGCGTTCTCAAAAGAATTATGCGCGGTTCATGGATGATATCGATGCAGGCGTGGACACCATCGAAGACGCGAAGAAGTTACTTCGAGATACTGATCTGGTATTGCAATCACGCAGTCTGAGATTGAATGCCGGTAAGACCCGGATATTGACTGCCAAAGAGGCCTATTCACATTTCAGAGTGCGGGACAATCGCTTCTTAGAGCAATTGGAGGCACGGCTGCTTGCAATGACCTCGGCGGGCGAGTCTATAGAAGCGAAAATTAAAAAGGTATCGCAGGTTTTCGAGGAACTATATAAACGCGGCTACTTCAAGGTGGGAAATGGTGAGAAGATAGTAAAAAGACTGATAGGTATATACAATAGGTTTTCGGCAAGAATTCCGGATATCCTGTTCGAATATTTTATGTCACTCCATCCTAATTTACGCGACTCGGCACTACGAAACGTAGGGATATGCGGTGTTCGTAAGGTCGATTTCGATAGGATTAAGGCCGTGTTTGAGCGAGGATTGGTTTGCGACGACTACTTCCGATTGATTCTTGCAAAACGCCTCGTAGAAGCCAAGATCGAATATGATGGAACAGAGGCAGGTTCACTGAAGGCGATCCTAACCTATTTTCCAAAGGACGATTTCTGCTCGGTCTACGCTGCGATCTGGATTCTTTCTCGGTTCGGATTAGCCAAAACCATTTTTAAGTTCCTTGAGGAAACAGAATTTGTTTGGACGAATGACGAGTCTCTATCTCGATTGGTTGCCGGAATGTGGCCGCGACTCAGGGAAAACAAGGAGGAATTTCCAAAGTATTATATCTATCTTGGCGAGCGGTTGCTGCCTAGTGGGGTGGAACTGCTTGAATTTCATAAAGAGCTGGAAGGAGAAGCGGTCAAATACAAACGCATCAAGTCAGTTATTGGCGCAAAAAACGATAGCGTGCCGCTAAAATGCACACACGAGAAGATGTTGGTTTTGCAGTCGGTACTCCGAAGTGCGGAAATCGCAGAGGGAGATAAAGCTAAGCTCACCAAGACGCATTCGTACATTATGTCTGAAAAAAGCTATTCGGCGGGCGGAGTCATATAGGAGCATTGCTCTCGCGTCGCGCGACGGATGTAGTCCCTTCACCATCCCCCCACATCGGCGTATCCTCTCCCCGGCTT
>NZ_RZOI01000711.1:0-3095 GCF_004022645.1 Mesorhizobium sp. M4A.F.Ca.ET.020.02.1.1
CGCCCGGCATTGCGCTCTACTCGCACCAATAGCCTGCCAGTTGATACATCGAAACGCAACCAGCCGGCAGGGCCCTTCAAGGCCTTGGCGAGTCCAGCAAAATTTGGTCCAATCCCGCGCATGGAGACAGGCCATTGGGCGCTATGCATCTCATAAGGGGCTATTTGCTGCTGCCATTCGTCGAGGCCGTCGAAGCGCGGGGCCATGACGCCGCGCCCATTCTGTCAGCGCACGGGTTGAAAAGCTCCGATCTCGTCGAACCGCATTTCCAGTTGCCATTCCGCACTTTCCTCATCATCCAGCAGAACGTGGCCGATCTCGTCGGCGACCCCTGCCTGGGCTTGCGGATCGGCGCTGAAATCCGCTCCGAACAGGTCGGATCGCTCGGCCTGCTTATGGCGACATCGCGAACGCTGCGCGAGGCGTTGCTGCATTTCTCACGTTGGGGCGCCTCCATGCGGGAGGGCTGGGAGCTTGAGCTGGTCGAAACCCAGGAAGGCGCCGACTATATCTATCGGCTGGACGAGCATGGGGTTTCGACCAGGCAGGACGTCGAATATTCGCTTGCCAATATGTGCAGCCTGATCCGCACGCGCATGGGGCGCGGCTGGGCGCCGAACGAAGTCCACCTCGCGCACTCCAATCCATCACGCGCACGGGTCTACGAAGGGATCTTCCATGCTCCCGTTTTCTTCGACCAGCCTCTCAACAAGCTGGTGATCTCGAAAGCCGATCTGATGCTCCGCTCCGAACGCGTGAGCTATGCTCTGTTGCCGATCGTGGAAGCACATCTTCAACTCACCAACCAGGCGGCGACGGGCGATGAAAGCTTGCTGCGCCAGGTGGGCCGCATCGTCGCCCAGTCCATGGGACGACGGCCGGTGCAGATTGGCGATGTCGCGGAGAAGCTCGGCATGCCGGTGCGTAGTCTGCAGCGTGCGCTGGCGGAGAAAAAGACCAGCTTTCGCGAAATCATGCGGCAGGAGCGTCAGCGAGTGGCCGAAAACCTTCTGGCGCAGGGGCGCATGAACTCGATCACCGAGATCGCCATCAGCGCCGGCTATGCCGACGGCTCGGTCTTCTCTCGTGCCTTCAGGGCATGGACGGGAAGCGCGCCGAGCAAAAGTCCGCTGCGCAAGAAGGCGTAACCGCGCTCTATGTCGCCGCGGCAGGATCCCGAACAATCAGCGGGCCAGCGGCGGCAGCATTTTCATGGCTGCCATTTCCTCGATCACCGACCTATAGCTCTCATAGCTGCTGACCGTGCCGAAGAAGCCGAGACGCTTGACCTTGTCGGCATTGAGAAGCTGCGGCACGGCTGAAAGGATATAGTCGAGCAGGCCGAAAATGCGGTCGATATCGGTGAGCCGCGCCGGCATCAATCCGTGTCGGCTTGCCAGCTCTGCCCAGGCCTCCTGCACCTCCGGCCGCCTCGCCCATTCCGAGAAGGTAAAGGTGAAACGCATGCGCCCCTTCGGTCCGAAACCGCGGGGCGGGTCATATTTGAAATCTGTCTGCCGATAGGTTGAGGCTTCATCGGACGGGGGCGTGTAGGCAATGCCGTACCATGCGGCCAGCTTCTGCCACAGCCTGCCCCAGGTGAAGGCGCTGTCATCCGTCATGTTGAGGCTCTGGTTGGCGGCAGCGTCAGAAAGCACCGCCATGTAGCCGTTCAGCATCGCCGACGAATTCGTCGCCGGACATTCCCACGCCGCGAGATCGCCGGGAAACACCAGCGGTTCGTTCAAGTGCCTGCGGATCGAGGCATACATCGCCAATGGCAGCGTTATGTTCATGGCTGCGTCGGGCACGGCACCCAGCACCCAACCCGGCCTTGTTTCCACCCAGTTGATACCATGGCGGGCGCAGAATGCCTTCAGGTAGTCGTGTTGTGCATCGTAGAAATTCGGCTCGAGCGCCTCGCCGACGCGCGGATCGGATTCTTCCTGCGGATAGGCGACCGGCCCCAGATGAACGCCGTAGTATTTCATGCCGAACTGAACGAGCACGCGTTTCGGCAGGGAGCCGGCAAGCACCAGCCCCTCGAGGAAGTTGCTGAGCAGCTTGAGATTGACCTCGGTCAGCCGTTCGGCATCCTCCCAGATCGTTCTGCCCGGCTCGGCGGGCGGCTGGAGATAGGCGCAGAAGAAGGCGTAGTCGGCCTTGACCCCCTTCTCTTCGAGCTGCGCCGCAATGGATTGCGCGGACGCATCGAGCAGGTCCATCGCCAGATGCTCGACCTGGGGGCCGGGCGGAACGGTTGTGGCCGACCGGCGCGAAACCGCCCAGATCTTCGACCACCGCTCGGGCGCCTGTGCGAGCGCCTTGACGATGTAGGAACCGGAGATGCCGTTTGCTCCCGCAACGATAGCCGTCAATCCTCGGACCGTTTCCGGATAGGTCGGCAGTCCGTGATAGATGCCGCGAGACTGAATGACCTGGGTGATCATGGGATCCTCACGCACCGACCGATGCATTGCCTGGGAAGATGGTCCTCATGCGGCTCGCCTCCGGGTCACGAACTTGTCCTGGAGATAGGCCTGCAAGCCTTCGATGCCGCCTTCGCTGCCCCAGCCGCTGTCCTTGATGCCGCCGAACGGCGTTTCAGGCATGGCCAAGCCGAAGTGGTTGAGCGAAATCGTGCCGGCCTCCACCTCGTTGGCGATACGGTCGGCAGCCTCGAGACTTTTCGCGAACGCATAGGCGCTGAGACCGTATGGCAGTCGGTTGGCTTCCTTGATCGCCTCGTCCAACGACGAGACCGGGTTGATCACGGCGACAGGTCCGAACGGCTCGTCGTTCATGATGCGCGCGCCAAGCGGCACATGCGTCAGCACGGTCGGCGCGTAGAAGTAGCCTTCATTGCCGAGACGCCGACCGCCGGCGCGCACCATGGCGCCGTTGTCACGAGCGTCCTGCACGAAGGCCTCGACGGCGTCTGGCCGACGGCCATGCGCCAGCGCGCCCATCTGGCTGTCCGGCGACAGGCCAGGCCCGACCTTCAATGCGGCGCTGCGGGCGACGAAATCCTCCACAAACTGGTCGAAGACCTCTTCGTGGACAAGGAAACGCGTCGGTGATGCGCAGACTTGGCC
>NZ_RZOI01000712.1:0-3093 GCF_004022645.1 Mesorhizobium sp. M4A.F.Ca.ET.020.02.1.1
CCGCCGCACCGCGCTGTACGGCCTGGTCGCCTCGCTGGCATTGGTGTCGGCCTGCACCGTCAGGCCGCTCTATTCGAACGCGCCGCTTACCGCCGGCTCGACTGTCGGCGCCGCCGCCGAACTGGCGTCGATCTCGGTCAAGCCGGTCAAGACCCGCTATGCCCAGCAGGTGCGCAATAATCTGATCTTCGCGCTCGGCCAGGGCGCCGGCGAACCGGCTACGCCTGCCTATACGCTCGATCTCGGCGTCACCGAGCTGGTCGAATCGGCGGCCCTGGTGCAGATCCAGACCGACGAGGACGAACCGACGGCCGGCACGGTGACATTGACCGCGAATTATGTACTGCGGGACACCACCGGCACGGTCATCGCCACGGGCAAGCGCTCGGTGCCGTCATCCTTCGACCGGCCGCGTCAGGAATATGCATCTTACCGGGCGCAGATCGATGCCGAGAACCGCGCAGCGCGCGAGCTGGCGGACCTGCTCAGGCTCGCCGTCGCGCAGGACTTGATCAAGCACGGCAAGTAGGCCTGAGGCGTATTGATATTCAGGTGAGGCCGGCCTGCCTTCAAGTACGCTCCGCTCTGGCTCTCGGAAACCACCGTTCTCGGCGTGGCTTGACCTGACTCTCAACACACCCAAGCGCACAAGTATGCATTCACCAAAAAAGGCCGGTCGCCCGGCCTTTTTTCTTACCTGACGAGATCAGCCGATTTTCTGGCCGGTCTTGGCCCAGTCGGCGAGGAAGGCGGCGAGGCCCTTGTCGGTCAGCGGATGGCTGACCAGCGCCTTCAGCGTCGCCGGCGGCGCGGTGATGACGTCGGCGCCGATCAGCGCCGCCTGCTTGACGTGGTTCACAGTGCGCACCGAGGCGGTCAGGATCTCGGTCTGGAAGTCGTAATTGTCGTAGATCTGCCTGATCTCCTGGATCAGCTCCATGCCGTCCGAGCCGGTGTCGTCGATGCGGCCGACGAAGGGCGAGATGAAGGAGGCGCCGGCCTTGGCGGCGAGCAGCGCCTGGTTGGCGGAGAAGCAGAGCGTGACGTTGACCATGCGCTTCATCTCGGTGCGGATCGTCTTGCAGGCCTTCAGCCCGTCGAGTGTCAGCGGCACCTTGATGCAGACATTGGGGGCGATCTTGGCCAGTACCTCCGCCTCGGCCATCATCTGCTGGTATTCGGTCGCCACGACCTCGGCCGAGACCGGACCTTCGACGATGTCGCAGATCTGCTTGGTGACCTCGGCAATCTTGCCGCCCGATTTCAGGATCAGCGAGGGATTGGTGGTGACGCCATCGAGCAGCCCCAGATCGTTCAGCTCGCGGATTTCCTTGATATCGGCGGTGTCGACAAAAAATTTCATCGCGGTCTCCTGAAGATTTTCATGTGCATGACATGCAGCTTGGGGGTCGGCCTTTGCTCTAGACCAAAGTCGGGGCAAGGTCACGCCTCATGATGGAAGATTCGCCCTTTGTCGCCGCCGCGCCGGTGCTGGTGCCGATGCCGGCCGAGCGGCCCTACACCTATGCGGTGCCGGCCGGCATGCGCGTGGTGCCGGGCTCGATCGTGCGCGTGCCGCTGGGCCCCCGCCAGGTCGCCGGCATCGTCTGGGACGGCGCCGTCGAAACGGTCGACGCAAGGAAATTGCGGCCGATCGAGCTGGTCTTCGATTGCCCGCCGATCGACCGCGCGATGCGCCGCTTCGTCGACTGGATCGCGCAGTACACGCTGTCGGCCCCGGGCATGGTGGCGCGCATGCTGCTGCGTGCGCCGGAGGCCTTCGACCCGGAGCCCTGGATCGAAGGCCTGCAGCTCACCCTGGCTAGACCCGACCGGATGACCGAGGCGAGGGCGCGCGTGCTGGAGACGGCCGAGGGCGGCCTTGCCTGGACGCGCTCGGGCCTGGCGCATGCGGCCGGCGTATCGTCGGCGGTCATCGACGGCTTGCGGGCGCAAGGCGTGTTCGAGACGGTGATGATCCCGCCGCGGCCGGTGGTGGCAGCGCCTGATCCGGCCTATGCGCAGCCGACGCTGATGCCCGACCAGGAGGACGCGGCGGCCATGCTGCGCGCCGGCGTCGCGGCGAACGCCTTTGGCGTCACCCTGCTCGACGGCGTCACCGGATCCGGCAAGACGGAAGTCTATTTCGAGGCGGTGGCGGCGGCGCTCGACCAGGGCAAGCAGGTGCTGATCCTGCTGCCGGAAATCGCGCTGACGCACGCCTTCCTGGAACGCTTCCAGGACCGTTTCGGCGCCAAGCCGGCGGAATGGCACTCGGACCTGCCGCCGAGAATGCGCGAAAAAGTCTGGCGGCAGGTGGCGGAAGGCGGCGTGCGCGTTGTTGCCGGGGCGCGCTCGGCGCTGTTCCTGCCGTTCCCGGAGCTCGGCCTGATCGTCGTCGACGAAGAGCACGACCCCGCCTACAAGCAAGAGGACCGCGTCTTCTACAATGCGCGCGACATGGCGGTGGTGCGCGGCCACATAGGCGGCTTCCCGATCGTGCTCGCCTCGGCGACGCCGTCGGTCGAAAGCCGGGTCAATGCCAGCCAGGGCCGCTATCATCGGGCAGTGCTTTCGTCGCGCTTTGCCGAGGCGGCGCTGCCCGACTTGAAGTCGATCGACATGCGACGGGCGCCGCCGGCGCGCGGCGGTTTCCTGTCGGCCGTCCTGCTCGAGCAAATGGAGCGCACGCTAGGGAAAAAAGAACAGTCGCTGCTGTTCCTCAACCGGCGCGGCTATGCGCCGCTGACGCTTTGCCGTGTGTGCGGCCATCGCTTCGGCTGTCCGGTCTGCTCGGCCTGGCTGGTCGAGCACCGCTTCCGCGGCCAGCTCGTCTGCCACCATTGTGGGCACAATGAGCGGCGGCCGGAGTCCTGCCCGGAATGCGGCACGCTCGACCATCTCGTCGCCTGCGGTCCCGGCGTCGAGCGCATCGCCGAGGAGGTGGTGACGCATTTTCCGGACGCCCGCACCATCGTCTTGTCGTCGGACCTGATGGGTGGCGTGCGCCGGCTGCGGCTCGAGTTGGAAGCCATCGCCAATGGCGAGGCCGACATCGTCATCGGCACGCAACTCGTCGCCAAGGGCCACAAT
>NZ_RZOI01000713.1:0-3086 GCF_004022645.1 Mesorhizobium sp. M4A.F.Ca.ET.020.02.1.1
GCTTGAATCCTATTGCGCACTTTCCGGCTCTCATGAGGATCGGTGAAGGTGTGCAAACGCGGGGGACCCGCAACAGCAAAGGGTGAAACCTTATGAAAATCGTGATGGCAATCATCAAGCCGTTCAAGCTCGATGAGGTGCGCGAAGCGCTCACCGCAGTCGGCATCCAGGGCCTGACCGTCACCGAAGTCAAAGGCTACGGGCGTCAGAAGGGACATACGGAAATCTATCGCGGCGCGGAATACGCGGTCAGCTTCCTGCCCAAGATCAAGATCGAGGTCGCGGTTGGTGCCGACATGGTCGACAAGGCCGTCGAAGCCATTACGTCGGCGGCCAAGACCGGCCAGATCGGCGACGGCAAGATCTTCGTCTTCGGCATCGACCAGGCGGTGCGCATCCGCACCGGCGAAACAGACACCGACGCGCTCTGAGCGGCGATCCCCCATTCCAACGGAGAGTTCAATGAATATTCCTTCCACCTTTAAGACGACGGGGCGCGCGACTGCTCTCGGCGCGCTCGCCCTGACGGCCCTGGGCACGGTCGCCGCCTTCGCGCAGGAAGCCGCGGCTCCGGCAGCGGCCCCCGCCACGCCGGCGCCAACGCTCGACACCGGCAACACCGCCTGGATGCTGACCTCGACGGCGCTGGTGCTGATGATGACCATCCCGGGCCTGGCGCTGTTCTACGGCGGCATGGTGCGCAAGAAGAACGTGCTCGCCACCATCATGCAGAGCTTCGCCATCACCTGCCTGGTGACGGTGCTGTGGTTCATGTTCGGCTATTCGCTGGCCTTCTCCGACGGCGGCAGCACCAATGCCTATGTCGGCGGCTTCTCCAAGTTCTTCCACCACGGCATCACCACCGCGACGCTGTGGCTGCCGGGCGTGGCGAACATTCCTGAATTCGTCTTCTCGATGTTCCAGCTGACCTTCGCCATCATCACGCCTGCGCTGATCGCCGGCGCCTTCGCCGAGCGCATGAAATTCTCGGCCCTGCTCATCTTCATGGGCCTGTGGCTGGTGTTCGTCTATGCGCCGATCGCCCATTGGGTGTGGGGCGGCGGCTTCCTCGGTTCGGCCGGCGTTCTCGACTTTGCCGGCGGCACGGTCGTCCACATCAACGCCGGTGTCGCGGGTCTGGTCTGCGCCCTCGTCCTCGGTAAGCGCGAGGGCTACGGCACCGCCAACATGGCGCCGCACAACCTCGTCTATTCGGTCATCGGCGCTTCGCTGCTGTGGGTTGGCTGGTTCGGCTTCAACGCCGGTTCGGAACTGGCCGCCGACGGCCTCGCCGGCGCCGCGATGCTGAACACCCAGGTCGCCACCGCCGCAGCGGCGCTCGCCTGGATGTTCGCCGAATGGATCATCGCCAAGAAGCCGAGCGTGCTCGGCATCATCTCGGGCGCCGTCGCCGGCCTGGTCGCCGTGACGCCCGCCTCCGGCTTCGTCAATCCGACCGGCGCCTTCATCATCGGCATCGTCGCCGGCGTCGTCTGCTATATCTCGGCCGTCAAGGTGAAGCACATCCTCGGCTATGACGACTCGCTCGATGCCTTCGGCGTGCACGGCGTCGGCGGCATCATCGGCGCGCTGCTCACCGGCGCGCTGGCCGATCCCGAGATCAACGCGCTCGGCAAGGGCGCCTCGGTCGGCACCCAGATCTACGGCATCGTCTTCACTATCCTGTGGACGGCGATCGCGACCTTCGTGATCCTCTACATCGTCAAGGCCCTGGTCGGCCTGCGTCCGAGCAGCCAGGAAGAAATCGAAGGCCTCGACATCAGCCAGCACGGCGAAGTGGTGCCGTGAGCCTATCGACCATCCGGCGCCGGCATCCTCCCGCCGGCGGCGGATCCGTTTCACGCAATTCCGACCGAAGCCGCTACGCATTTTTCCGGAATTGCTCAACAATCCCGTCGTGACGCTCCGAAAGGTGCTCACGCATTGAGGCCCGGAAACATCTTCCGGGCCTCCTTTTTTGGAAAATCGTGCGCCTCAATTGGGCGAACGAGGAATCGTTTCACGCGATCACGGTCGCGTGATGTGCCAGCGGAAAGAAACATTGGGCCTTCCGGCTCCGTACTGGGGTAGCGACCGCCGTTCTGGCGCTCGCTAACAACAGGGAAGGAACCAACCGATGAATATCAAGAGCATCTTCCTCGGAGCACTCGCTCTCTCCATGGTCAGCGGCGCCGCATTGGCCGGTGCTCTCGACGAACCGGACAACATGGCGCCATTCTTCACCGATACCGGCATGAAAACCATGAAGCCGGAAGCCGATTTCAAGGCGGCCTGGGCTGCGACGGCCAAAGACAAGCAAGACATGATGATGAAGGAGTGCCAGGACGCGGCGATGAGCAAGCCTCATGCCGAATTCTGCGCCAACTTGATGATGTACGCCGGTCACAAGTGATTGCTACAGATCGGTTCCAGACGGGCCCGATCGCATCCTTGTTCCAATGAGAGATGGCGGGCCGCGCGGCCCGCCTTCGTCGCCCGAACCGATAAAGCCGGCGTCAAGCTTTATCCATTGCGACAACCGACGATCCTCACGTGAGCATCAAGCGAATGTGATTCAGAGTGATTCAGTTCGGCACCTTTCATCGGCTAGCCTTTGCCTCGATCCAAACCCCCGGGATCATGGAAGGTGAAATCCCACTTTCGCTCTCCACAACGAAAGCCTCGCTGGCTCCGGCTCGCGAGGCTTTTTTGCATGCGCGGCCAGGCTGCGGAAAGCCGCGTGTCCGGCAACAACAATTCAACCGCCGGTGATGCGCGCCCAGGCCGCTTCAACCTCTTATAGTTAATGCGCCCTTAACCTTCCCGCCGATAGTCTGTCATCCGAATCTGCCGGCGTGCGTCATGCGTCCGGCGAGGCACTCACAGACGGGGAAGAGGCATGCGTTCAGGCGCTTCAGCACCGCTCGCGCTAACTGATACGGGGCACGGCATCCAGGCATTCGCGCGGCGTCAGCTTGGGCGGCTGGTCGGCGCCGGTCTGTTCACGCTCGTCGCCTTCGGCGTCGCCGGCCTTGCCACCTGGAACGTCGCCGATCCGAGCTTCTCGCACGCCACCGACAACATCG
>NZ_RZOI01000714.1:0-3082 GCF_004022645.1 Mesorhizobium sp. M4A.F.Ca.ET.020.02.1.1
GCAGCGAAGCCGCGCGATGCAGGCTCCGACCCGGCGAAGATCGTCATTGTCGGCGGCGGCGCGGCCGGATTCGCGGCGGCCGAAACACTGCGGCGCGAACGCTATCAAGGCAGCATCGTCATGCTCAGCAACGACGAAGCGCCGCCGGTAGATCGGCCCAATCTTTCCAAGGACTACCTCGCCGGCAAGGCGCCGGAAAGCTGGATTCCGCTGCGCGGCGAGAGCTTCTACGCAAAGAACGATATCGACCTGCGTCTCAAAGCGGACGTTGCCGGCATCGACGTGCGTTCCGGCGAGGTCGTGCTCGCCGACGGCGCCCGGGTCCGCTACGACCGGCTGCTGCTTGCGACCGGGGCCGAACCGGTGCGCCTCACCATTCCCGGCGCCGACCAGCCGCACGTCCACACGCTGCGCTCGTTCGCAGACAGCAGGGCTATCATCGAGCGGGCCACGGGTGCGCGCCGCGCCGTGGTGCTTGGCGCCAGCTTCATTGGCCTGGAAGTTGCCGCGTCCCTGCGCACACGCGATATCGACGTCCATGTCGTGGCGCCGGAAGAACGGCCCCTGGAGCGGGTGCTCGGTCCGCAACTGGGCGACTTCATCCGTGCCCTCCATGAGGAGCATGGCGTTGTGTTCCATCTCGAGGACAGCGCCAGCAGCATCGATGGCGGCAAGGTGACGCTTACCAGCGGCAAGACGCTGACGGCCGACCTGGTCGTCGCAGGTATAGGCGTGCGACCGCGGACCGGGCTTGCCGAACAGGCAGGGCTTATCCTTGACCGCGGTGTCGTCGTAAACGCCTTTCTGGAGACGAGCGCGCCTGGCGTATTCGCCGCCGGCGACATTGCGCGATGGCCAGACCCCCGCAGCGGCGAGACCATCCGGATCGAGCATTGGGTGGTTGCCGAGCGGCAGGGGCGAACCGCGGCGCTCAACATGCTCGGCCGGCGCGAGAAATTCGAAGCGGTGCCGTTCTTCTGGAGCCAGCATTACGATGTTCCCATCAACTATGTCGGCCATGCCGAAAAGTGGGACGAGATCGCGGTCGATGGCGACATCGGTGCCAGGGACTGCCTGCTGCGCTTCAAGCGCGACGGCCGCACGCTGGCCGTCGCCTCGATCTTCCGCGACACCGCGAGCCTGGAGGCCGAGGTGGAAATGGAGCGGGAGATGACTGCCGTGAAATCGTAGGCGGCACCCCGCGATGGCTTGCGAGGCACCCTGAGCACCATCAATGCTCGCCAGCCTCAAGCAGGGAATGGCTGTGGCCAACAAAAGCGAGTGTCGTAGATAGGCTTGGATCTATTCGAGAGCCTTCATCAAGGCTCGGCAGTTCTGGCGTGCAGCATCCCAACCCAGCGCCTGCCGGGCGAACTTCGCACCAAGGCGTATCAGACCGGAACTATTTTTATCGGAACAGCACCGCGTCTCAGGGGTTTTATTAGATCAGCATTGAAAAGGAGGTAGTCATGAAAAAGCTCCTGCTCGCCTCCGTCATCGCGATTGCGTCGGCGGCGGCTATGATCAGCCCGGCCAGTGCCGACAGCCTGCGCCTCGGTATCGGCATCGGCCCGGCCTATGACGATGACTATTATGGCGCCTATCGCCCCTATTACGGCGACCCTTACTATCGTCCGCACTACCGCTACAATGTCTACGACGATGGCTACAGGCCGCGCTACTACATGCGCCACCACCGTCATTGCTGGACCGAGTACCGTAAGCACTGGCGCCACCACCACCGCGTGATCGAGAAGATCCGCATCTGCGAACGGCGGTGGTAAGCGTTGATACCGCCTCCCCTTCTCCCCTTGCGGGAGAAGGGCGTCGCGCTTGCAAATCCCCGCCCACATGGCATCTGATCTCCACCCCGCGACGAACTGCTCAGGCGGCCTGCGCGTCCTTTCTGGTTCCATCCTTCGCCGTGACCGACATCCTCTTATCGGCACGCTGAAGCGGGGCGGAACCCGCTTGCCGCTCGGCATCCTGTCTGCGGTGGGCACGAGCAACATTGACGCCCCTTGCCCGCGGCAATCTCCTCCTCATGGGGCCAGATCCACACCGACGAATATTAGCGATTGGGAACATAGGTCTCCTGCGGAGCGTTTAGCCGATGATCAGCCTTCAGGAGGAGGTTGCCATGAAAAAACTGCTACTTGCTTCAGTGATCGCCGTTGCCACCGCGGCAGCCACGGTCGCGCCGGCGGATGCGCGCGGATTGGGATTTTTCGGTCCCGCTTTCGGTCCGTTCGGCGGCCCGTTCTACGGCGGCCCGTTCGGTGGACCTTTCTATGGTGGACCCTTCGGCGGACCGTTCTATGGCGGCGGACCGTTTTACGACTATGGCGGCCGCTATTACGGCCCGCGCTATTACCGTGACTATTATCCCGGTTACGTGGTCCGCTATCCGCACCGCTACCATTACCGGCACCATTACCGCCATTGCCGCGTGAAGTGGGTGAGGCACTGGCACCATCACCGCCGGGTGCTGGAACGCGTGCGGATTTGCCGTTACTGACGAGGCGGGCAGGGAGCGAGGCTCCCTCGTCAACCTCGGGCTTGACCCGCGGATGGATACCGTGACGCCAGTCCTACAATGCGGCGGATCAGAATTCCGCTTCGCCGCAACGCTCACAAGTCACGGCATGGATCTCAGGGTCTGGGCGCGTCGCTTCGCTCCTTGCTTCGCCCTGGATGACGACCGCGAAGCTTGTGCGCGCCACCTCCTCCGCCTTGCAAATCCCTGCCAAAATGCCATCTAGAAAGCCGGCACTCAGGAGACAAACGCGTGACGCAGCGAAGCGGCAGCGCCGATCTGCCGCTGCATGGCGGGCGGGTCCCGAAATGGCTGGGCGATCGGATGACGAAGCTGGGCGCCGTGCTGTGCGAAGCCATCATCCACCATTACGGCCGCGACGAGCTTTTGCGGCGCCTGGCGCACCCCTTCTGGTTCCAGTCTTTTGGCGCGGTGATGGGCATGGACTGGCACTCCTCCGGCATCACCACCTCGGTCATCGGCGCGCTGAAGCGCGGCCTCAACCCGCTATCCAGCGAGCTCGGCATCCATGTCTGCGGCGGGGCC
>NZ_RZOI01000715.1:0-3078 GCF_004022645.1 Mesorhizobium sp. M4A.F.Ca.ET.020.02.1.1
TCCGCAAGGTGCTTGGCGAAGAAATGGTGCGCACCGTCTCCAAGCGCGGCTACATGCTTGCCGGGGAGGCGGAACCCCCGCCCGAGATGAGCTCCCAGCCGATCGTGGCGGTCGTTCGCTTTCGCAACGAGAGCGGCAATCCGGCCGACGAAGCGATGGTCGACGGCTTTGCCGAGGATCTGATCAACGGCGTGGCCCGCTTCGGTACAGTCACCGTGCTGGCGCGCAATTCGAGCTTTTCCTTCTCCTCCTTCGGCCGTGGCGAGTGGCCGCAGATCCGTGCCCGCATCGGCGCCGACTACCTGGTCGAAGGGTCGCTGCGCCGGCAAGGCGAGCATGTCGTGGTGGCCGTCAGCCTGGTCGACATCGCGACCGCCAGCCAGCTCTGGGGCGACCGCTACCAGTCGCAGGGCGCTGGTCTGTTCGCGACCGGAGGCGAGATCGTCGAGCAGATCGTCAGCCGGCTGGTCACGCGGGTCACCAATGCCGGGCTGGAACAGGCCTCACGCAAGCCGGTGACCAGCCTCGCCGCCTATGAGCTTCTGCTGCGCGGTTTTGCGCTGCTGCGCGATCCGGCCCAGACCGACCAGCGCGGCGCCGAGGCATTGTTCGAGGCGGCCATCGCCAAGGATCCGAATTATGGGCTGGCCTACACCTATCTCGCCCTGGCGCGCTCGCTGGACGGGGAGTTCGGCCGCGCCAGCGACGCGGTGCTGCAGAACGCGCGGGACCTTGCCGACAAGGGCCTGGCCTTGTCGCCGGACCAGCCGACCGGCCATCGCGTGCAATCGCTGATCCGCCTCTACATGCGCGACCACGAGGCAGCCGAGCACCACATGCGCATCGCGTTGCGGCTCAATCCCTGCGATGCCGACAGCATCGAGCAGATGGGCATGCTGCTGACCATGCGCGGCCGCCCGTTGGAGGCGCTGACCTGGCTGGCGCGCGGCATCCGCATCGATCCCTTGCACCCGCACTGGTACCAGTTCGACCGTGCGCTGGCGCTCTACATGATGGGGGAATACCGGCAGGCGGCGGAAGCGCTGGAACTGGCCACGCGTCCGGCACCCTGGATCCGGACGCGACTGGCGGCCTGCTATGCCCAGATGGGCGACATGGAGAAGGCGCGGCGGCAGATCGCCCTCATCGAGGAGGGCGATGCTTTTGCGCCGCTCGACTACGCGCTGCGCGGCGTGCCCTTCGAGAACCGGGCAGATGCCGAGCATCTCGCCGAAGGCGTGCGACTTGCCCTCGGCGAGGTTTAGCCCGAGGCCGATCGTCAATCGACGACGACCACTATGTAGCGGCCCTGATAGGCCCGGTAGTAGGTGCCGCCGCAACGCCAGACGTCGAAGCCGTTGACCTTGGTGCGGACGCAGCCGGCCGGCAAGGTCGCGACCCAGGCAGTGGTGTGCCTCAGCACCCGCCATGTCGTGTTGCGGCGGGCGACACCGGCGGCGCTGCGCGGCGTCCAGGGATGGCCGACGCGGGCCTCGGCCGTGCCGACCAGCGACAGCGCCGGCACCGTGCCGCCGATGATCTCGACGGCGGCCATGCCGATGGCGAGCAGGGCCGCGGCCGAACGAATTTTCGTCATGGATTTCAAACGCATTTTCTCTCTCCTTAAGGCTCGATCGAAGTTCAACGGGGGGACGCGGCAAACCGGGCGGTGCCCGCCAGAGCCGCGAGGTGAGCAACCACGAACAGAAAGTGCGCCGCGGTTGTGACGTAGCCGACGACGAGCACGTCGGCGGCGATGAAGAACTGCCAGAACAACAGGTTTGCCGTTCCGAGCAGCATGTGGACGGCAGCCAGGAAGGCATGCCAGGTCCGCGAATAGGCGATGCGCGAGAGCGTGGCCCCGATGATCAGGGCCAGTCCGTGCGCCTCGATGAAGCCGATGCCGGTGCCGGGTGCGTCGGCGAGCAGTATGGCTTCGGCGCCGCGCCCGAAGAAGGAGCCGGCAATGTCGGTGGCGAGCCCGCCGGCCGATGCGACGATCAGGAAGCAGGCGTTGACGCGGATGAGCAGGTTTCCAAAGAACGGGGTCATGGTCGTTTCCCTTCGGTTTCGTGTTTGGCTGCCACGGCGGCATTCCGCCGTGGCTTGTCGGAAAGCGTCGCCGCCTCAGGCGGCGATGGCTTGCGGCTCGGCGATAGCCATGGCGGGCTCGGTGGCGGCTGTCGCTCCGGTCGGCGCCTTGATGCCGAACCAGGTGACGTAGAGCGTCGGCAGGAAGACCAGCGTCAGCACCGTCGCCACCATCAGGCCGCCCATCACCGCATAGGCCATCGGCCCCCAGAATACGGTCGGCGCGATCGGGATCATGCCGAGGATGGCGGCCGCAGCCGTAAGCAGGATAGGCCGCAGCCGGTGCGTGGTGGCGCTGATCACTGCCGCCCAGGGCTCTTCGCCTGCGGCTATATGCTGGTCGATCTGCGCGATCAGGATCACCGAGTTGCGGATCACCATGCCGATCAGCGACATCACCCCGAGGATGGCGACGAAGCCCATCGGTGCGCCGGAGATGAGCAGCGCGCCGGCGACGCCGATCAGCGCCAGCGGTGCGGTGAGCAGCACCAGCACCAGGCGCTGGAAGCTCATCAGCTGGATCATCAGCACGGTCGCCATGATGAACAGCATCAGCGGGAAGACCACGAAGATGCTGGCCTGCGCCTTGGCGCTGTCTTCCGTGACGCCGCCCTGCTCGACGCTATAGCGGGCCGGCAACTCCGCCTTGAAGGCGTCGATCGCCGTGCCGAGCTTGCGCGCCACCGAGACGGCATCGCTGCCGGGCGCGACGTCGGCCTGGACGGTCACCGTCGGCAGGCGGCCGCGGCGCCAGATCAGCGGCGGTTCGGTCTGGTAGGAGAGCGTCGCCACCTGCTCGAGCGGCACGCGGCGTCCGCCCGACGCGCTGATCGTCAGGCCGCGCAGCGTGTCGATACTGGCGCGTTCCTGTTCCACGGCGCGGGCGATGATGTCGACGAGGTAGGTGTCGTCGCGCATCTGCGTGATCTTCGAGCCCGACAGGACCGCGTTGATCGTCTCGGAAAGCTGCTGCGAGGAGATGCCAAG
>NZ_RZOI01000716.1:0-3076 GCF_004022645.1 Mesorhizobium sp. M4A.F.Ca.ET.020.02.1.1
ATGCTGCCGGCGCTGCAGCAGATCGGCGCCTCGCTCGGCGTGATGAGCGAGAACCACCGCCAGTATGTCATCACCGCCTATATGCTCGGCTTCGGCGGCGGGCAGCTTTTCTTCGGGCCGATCTCGGATCGATTCGGGCGTCGCGCGCCGCTGGTCTTCGGCCTGATCGTCTATGTCGCCGCCGCGGCTGCAGCCGCCGTCGCGCCGAGTTTCGCCTTGTTGCTCACCTGCCGCCTCATACAAGGCTTCGGCGCCGCCGCGACCCGCGTCATCGCCGTCTCGATCGTGCGCGATACGTTCGAGGGGCGGCGCATGGCCGAAGTGATGTCCCTGATCTTCATGGTGTTCATGGCGATCCCGGTCGTCGCGCCTGGCATTGGCCAGTTCGTCATGTTGTTTGCAAGCTGGCACTGGATCTTCGTGACCATGGCCGTCGGGGCGTTGATCATATCGGCGTGGGCGGTGCTGCGCCTGCCGGAGACGCTGCATCCGGAATATCGCCGGCCACTGACGGTCAGCGCGGTCGTCGATGGTTTCCGCATCGTGCTCACCAACCGTCTCACGCTGTGCTATGCCTTCGCCAGCACCTTCATCTTCGCCGCCATGTTCGGCTTCATCAGTTCCGCGCAGCAGATCTATGTCGACATCTTCCATGTCGGCGAGCTGTTCCCGCTGATCTTCGCCGGCGTCGCCGCCGCGCTCGCTTTCTCGAATTACCTCAACTCGCGGCTGGTCGGACAGGTTGGCATGCGTCGACTGTCGCAAGGTGCGCTGCTTGTGTTCCTCTGCATCAGTCTTGCCTGGCTGGTCGTCTCGCTCGAAATGACCATGCCGCTCTGGCTCTTCATCACCTTATTTGCCGGCGCCATGGTGCCGTTCGGTGGCCTGGGCGCGAATTTCAACGCGCTCGCCATGGAGCCGCTCGGCGAACTCGCCGGGACTGCTGCATCCATCCTGGGCTTCATGCAGACCTTTCTCGGCGCCCTGATCGGAGCGGCGATCGGCCTGGCCTACAACGGCACGGTGACGCCGCTCGCCGCCGGCTTCTGCAGCGTGTCGGTCGCGGCGCTGCTGATGATCCTGATTGCCGAGCGCGGCAGGCTGTTCCAGCCGCATAACCCGCCGGTGTGAGCCCAGCCTAAGGTCTTAGTCGGCCCAGAGTTCGCGGCGCAGCTCCTGCCAGCTGTCCTTGTCGGGGGCGACCAGGATGCCGCCGTCGACATGCGAGGGCAGATAGGCGCTGCCGTCGATCCGCGCCGCGTAGCCACCCGCTTCCTGGTGGATCAGCACGCCGGCCAGATGATCCCACGGCATCAGCTTGTTGTAGACGACGAAATGCGCGTGGCCGCTGGCGAGCAGCCGGTATTCGTGCGCCGCGCAGCGATAGCCGAACTGCGACAGCGCCTTGGTCTGGTTGCGGGCGAGCCGCGAGCGCTCGGGTTCCGGCAGGTATTGCCAGGAGACGGCGCCCGTCATTTGCGAGATCGGCACGGCCGCCGCGACGCGCACCTTCTCCAGCGAGCCATCGGCGTGGCGGATGTGGCTGCCTGCGCCTTTGGCGCCGATCAGCCAGTCCTTGCCGACGGGGTCGTGGATGATGCCGGCGACGGTCTCGCCCTTGACGACAACGCCCAGCATGACGCCGAACAGCGGCACGCCGGAGGCGAAGTTGAAGGTGCCGTCGACCGGATCGATGACAAAGGCGAGCTCGGCATCGCCGAGACCGCCGAGCAGCGCCGGATTGTCGGAGCAGGCCTCCTCGCCAACGATCATGGCCGAGGGATAGCGCTCGCGCAGCCTTGCCGTGATCAGCCGCTCGGCATTGACGTCGGCCTCGGTCACCAGATCGGCGGCCGATGTCTTCTGGCGGATGTCGCCTTCGCCCAGCCGGCGAAAGCGCGGCATGATCTCGGCAGTGGCCGCGTCGGAGAGGAGACCGGCAAGCCAGTCGATGGCGCTATCGTCAATTGTCATAGGGATCGTCTTACCTGTCGTTGAGGGCGGCGAAGTCGAACAGCTTCCTGTCGAGCAGATGCGAGGGCCGCACATTCGTCATGGCGCGGATCATCGTGTCCTTGCGGCCGGGCATGCGCCTTTCGATGTCGTCCAGCATCGCCTTCATGGCATTGCGCTGCAGGCCTTCCTGGCTGCCGCAGAGATCGCAGGGGATGATCGGGAACTGCATCGCGTCGGCGAATTTCTCGAGATCGGCCTCAGCGTTATAGGCGAGCGGCCGCAGTACCATGACGTCGCCTTCATCGTTGAGGAGTTTCGGCGGCATTGCGGCAAGGCGACCGCCATGGAACAGGTTCATGAAGAAGGTTTCGAGGATGTCCTCGCGGTGGTGACCCAGCACGAGAGCGGCGCAGCCCTCCTCGCGCGCGATGCGGTAGAGGTGGCCGCGCCGCAGTCGCGAGCAGAGCGAGCAATAGGTGCTGCCTTCGGGCAGCTTGTCGGTGACCACCGAATAAGTGTCCTGGTATTCGATACGATGCGCAATGCCGTTGGCATTGAGGTAGTCGGGCAGGACGTGCTTGGGAAAGTTCGGCTGGCCCTGGTCGAGATTGCAGGCGAGCAGATCGACCGGCAGCAGGCCACGCCATTTTAGGTCGAGGAGCAGGGCGAGCAGGCCGTAGGAATCCTTGCCGCCGGACAGCGCCACCAGCCAGCGTTCGCCGGGCTTCACCATGGCGAAGTCCTCGATCGCCTGGCGCGTCAATCGCAGCAGTCGCTTGCGCAGCTTGTTGAACTCGACCGACGACGGCACCTCGGCAAACAGCGGATGGAAGCCGCCCTCAGTGTCGTCGCCGACCGGCTCGAGGGATTTGACGTCTGGCAGCATATTCATGGCGCATCGGCCCCAGGGACAGGTGTCGGCGCCCGGATTAGCGCATCGGCCCGGAAATCGAAATCGATTTCTGCGGCGCGGCCGCACGGCGGATCCGCCAAAGCAAAAAAGGCCGCCCACTGGGCGGCCTTTCGATAGGTTGCTGAACCAGCAATCAGCGCGAATAGAATTCGACGACCAGGTTCGGTTCCATCTGCACGGCGAACGGAACATCCGACAGGCCGGGGA
>NZ_RZOI01000717.1:0-3062 GCF_004022645.1 Mesorhizobium sp. M4A.F.Ca.ET.020.02.1.1
CTACAAGCGCCTCGCGCACGCCGGCAAGAACAACGATGTCGAGCTGGCCAAGTCCAACATCCTTTTGATCGGCCCGACTGGTTGCGGCAAGACGCTGCTGGCGCAGACGCTGGCCCGCATCATTGACGTGCCCTTCACCATGGCCGACGCCACGACGCTGACCGAGGCCGGCTATGTCGGCGAGGACGTCGAGAACATCATCCTCAAGCTGTTGCAGTCGGCCGACTACAATGTCGAGCGCGCCCAGCGCGGCATCGTCTACATCGACGAGATCGACAAGATCTCGCGCAAGTCCGACAACCCCTCGATAACCCGTGACGTGTCGGGCGAGGGCGTGCAGCAGGCGCTGTTGAAGATCATGGAAGGCACCGTTGCCTCGGTGCCGCCGCAGGGTGGCAGGAAGCACCCGCAGCAGGAATTCCTGCAGGTCGACACCGCCAACATCCTGTTCATCTGCGGCGGCGCCTTCGCCGGGCTGGACAAGATCATCTCGGATCGCGGCCGCAAGACCTCGATCGGCTTCGGCGCCACGGTCGCTTCGCCCGAGGATCGCCGCACCGGCGACATCTTCCGCCAGGTCGAGCCCGAGGATCTGCTGAAGTTCGGCCTGATCCCCGAATTCGTTGGCCGTCTGCCCGTGCTGGCGACGCTGGAAGATCTCGACGAGCCGGCGCTGATCCAGATCCTGACCGAGCCGAAGAACGCGCTGGTCAAGCAGTACCAGCGCCTGTTCGAGATGGAGAATGTCGACCTGACCTTCCACGAGAACGCGCTGTCGGCGATTGCCAAGCGCGCCATCGAGCGCAAGACCGGCGCGCGCGGCCTGCGTTCGATTATGGAAGCCATCCTGCTCGACACCATGTTTGAACTGCCGGCACTGGAAGGCGTGCGTGAGGTGGTAATTTCGGAAGAGGTGGTGTCCGGCAACGCCCGGCCGCTCTATATCTATTCCGAGCAGAAGGAAAAGAAGGGCTCCGTCAGCGCCTGATCGGGGTCCGGCATTTGAATTCTCTTGAAACGGCGCCGCGAGGCGCCGTTTTGCTGAGAGGGCGCCTTGCCTGGCCGATGGAGTAGGATGAACGGACCGTGTTTGCCCTTGATCTTTGCCGCTTACACATCCAACTAACAGCAGAAGGCCGTGGTGCCGAATTCTGTGCTGTAAAACTCCCGTCACAAACGGTGGTAGGCGGAACGATCCTCGGTCGTTAATATGAGATTCGCGGTTGGCTCAATTAGCGGCCGCGACATGAAAGGTTGGACAATGGCCAAAATATCCAGGGCTTCCGGCGACGGCGTCTTCGCGGTCCTCCCGCTGCGCGACATCGTTGTGTTTCCGCACATGATCGTTCCGCTCTTTGTCGGGCGCGAAAAGTCGATCAAGGCGCTGGAAGAGGTGATGGGTCAGGAAAAGCAGATCCTGCTTGCGACCCAGATGAACGCAGCCGACGACGATCCCGAGCCCGATGCGATCTACGACATCGGCACGCTCGCCAATGTGCTGCAATTGCTGAAGCTTCCCGACGGCACCGTGAAGGTGCTGGTCGAAGGCGCCTCGCGCGCGAAGATCGTTTCGTTCACCGATCGCCCCGACTTCCATGAGGCCCGCGCGTCGGCGCTGGTCGAGCCGGAAGAGGAGGAGGTCGAAATCGAGGCGCTCGCCCGCTCGGTCGTCACCGACTTCGAGAACTACGTCAAGCTGAACAAGAAGATCTCGCCCGAAGTGGTCGGCGCCGCCAGCCAGATCGACGACTATTCCAAGCTCGCCGACACGGTTGCCTCGCACCTCGCCATCAAGATCCCCGAGAAGCAGGAGATGCTGGCCACGCTGTCCGTCAAGGAGCGGCTGGAAAAGGCGATGGGCTTCATGGAAGCCGAAATCTCCGTCCTGCAGGTGGAGAAGCGCATCCGCTCGCGCGTCAAGCGCCAGATGGAGAAGACCCAGCGCGAGTACTACCTAAACGAGCAGATGAAGGCGATCCAGAAGGAGCTCGGCGAGGGCGAGGACGGCCGCGACGAGGCCGCCGAGATCGAGGCGCGCATCAAGAAGACCAAGCTCTCCAAGGAGGCCCGCGAGAAGGCGGAAGCCGAATTGAAGAAGCTGCGGACGATGTCGCCCATGTCGGCGGAATCGACCGTCGTGCGCAACTATCTCGACTGGATCCTGTCGATCCCGTGGGGCAAGAACTCCAAGGTCAAGCATGATCTGGCCTTCGCGCAGAACGTGCTCGACACCGACCATTTCGGTCTCGACAAGGTCAAGGACCGCATCGTCGAGTATCTCGCCGTGCAGAGCCGCCAGAAGAAGATCAAGGGGCCGATCCTGTGCCTCGTCGGTCCTCCCGGCGTCGGCAAGACCTCGCTCGGCAAGTCGATCGCCAAGGCGACCGGCCGAGAGTTCATCCGCATGGCGCTCGGCGGCGTGCGCGACGAGGCCGAGATCCGTGGCCACCGGCGCACCTATATCGGCTCGATGCCCGGCAAGGTCATCCAGTCGATGAAGAAGGCCAAGAAGTCCAACCCGCTCTTCCTGCTCGACGAGATCGACAAGATGGGCCAGGACTTCCGCGGCGACCCGTCATCGGCCCTGCTCGAGGTGCTCGATCCTGAGCAGAACTCGACGTTCATGGACCACTACCTCGAGGTCGAATACGACCTGTCGAGCGTGATGTTCGTGACGACGGCGAACACGCTGAACATCCCTGCGCCGCTGATGGACCGCATGGAGATCATCCGTATCGCCGGCTATACCGAGGACGAGAAGATCGAGATCGCCAAGCGGCACCTGATGCCGAAGGTGATCCGCGACCACGCACTCCAGCCGAAAGAATTCTCCGTCGGCGAGGACGCGATCCGCGGCATCATCCAGACCTACACCCGCGAAGCGGGCGTGCGAAGCCTGGAGCGTGAGCTGATGAAGCTCGGGCGCAAGGCGGTGACCGAGATCCTGAAGACGAAGAAGAAGTCGGTCACCATCACCGCCGACAATCTCGCCGACTATCTCGGTGTGCCGCGCTACCGTTTCGGCCAGGTCGAGGCGGACGATCAGGTCGGTGTCGTCACCG
>NZ_RZOI01000718.1:0-3053 GCF_004022645.1 Mesorhizobium sp. M4A.F.Ca.ET.020.02.1.1
ACGTCGAACACAGGCGTGTCGTCATTGGCCGCAACGCGACCCGTCGCCTCGAAGGCGGCCTCCAGATTTTGCATTGATGTGCTCTGTTCCGAGAGGTCGCCCCACGCGACCGTTGCATTGTGCCGGCAATGCCGGCTGCCTGCCGCCTTGTGGCGGTCTTCTCCTTAAGGGGAAGGTGCGCCTCGATGGCCGCACGACTCGATGACACGGCTTATAGGCGAATTCGCCTAGAATGTCAATATCATGCGTTCTCGGCCAGCAAGATTGCTACATCTTGTGTTTCCGGGGCATCGATGCTAGTGTCCGAGCCAACCTCGAGCTCCAAATGACTCCGCCTTGGATAAGCGGAACCTCAAATGGCTACCCTTGAGGCCCGTGCCGGATCGGCGACGCACCCCGCGACAGGGACAAGTGGCGACGTACACCGGAATCCAACGGGGTCCGACGAACGCGGTTCGAAACGCTGACGCCGGTCCGATGCTGCCATGAAGGGCCGGGAAAATGTCCTTCGATGGTGCGCTAACCGCAACCCTCATGGGCTGCGCCGGCGTGGTCCGGAAAGGGCGTAAATCCCATGTGGAAACGCACCACTGTGACCATCAGCATTAAGATCAATCTCGCGGCCTGCCTCTTGGCAGTCGCCGCGATCCTGAAGGTCTTGATCTGAAAAACAGGGAGGCGCCGGGAGAAATCCCGGCGTCTTTCCTTTTTTTGAGACGGACAATTAGATGATGTCGTTGTTTCCGAGGGGCTCGCATGGAACTGGGTAAAATGGTGCGAGTGTTTCCGCGGTGGTACGAAGGCCGCTCAAGGTGGCAAAAACTACGAAATATCGGTGAGTCACCTGCCACTCGCCTGTCGGTGTTGATGCCCTTCGCCGGGTACCTCATCCTGCTTAATAACAAGATTGTCGACTATGCCGATATAGACCAAAGGTTTCACATTTTTGTCTCGCATACGCCGTGGCGTATCTATGCTTTTTACTATGGATCTTTCTTTGTCGGAATAGCGGCGGCCGTATACAGCGTAATGGTCCCCGCTTCGATAAAGAGTGCCATAAATGGAGCTGATTACTACAACAAATATGTCGGGTTTTATAGGGCACAGGCGACATTCAAGGCTCTCAAGTCGCACGTCGCGAAAAAGATAGAAAGTTCTAATTCTGCTCAGAAGCAGGTTATTAAGGCCATGAATACTGAATCAATTCTATCACATGCCGCTAAGGACGAGGCTGAATTTGATTCAGATTTAGCGGCTTTGGTGAGTGTTTTCTGGGCACTCGACGCGACATCACGTCTTCGGGTTAGAATCGTTGTCCGAATCCTTTTTGATCTGGGAGTATTTATCTTAGCCGTCCCTACGATCGCCACGTTGTTCGGCGTGTCTATATCGATATTTCGTTGACGCGGGGTGATTGCCCGACCCCATATTTTCAATTGGAAAAATGCGTACATTCCGGTTGCGACGGTAGGACAATTTCGGCCTCGGCCGAGATTGCCTAGGCCCCCCCCTTCGCGCGCGCTTGCGCGCACGCGCGCGAGTCACCGATTCCTGTATTTGCACTAGCGCCAGCCTTGCCGAACGGTATGACGCGCTGATTGATTTAGAGAGTTGAGGCGCCCCACCCTGCCTCAATGAAGTCCCGCCTCTGGGCTCCAGCTGACCGGCCAGCCGCCGAGGTCGTAACCGATGATCAACGTCCCTTTGCCGCCGGCGTCTTCCCACCTTGTCTTAGATGAATGGTGCGATTTGCAAAGGCTCTGGTGATTGAGCTCGTCGCGCTCGAGCGATAGGTCACCATTCGGTCGCCTGATATGGTCGACGTCAGTCGCAATCTCTACGATGCCAAGCGCCTTGCACCACTGGCACAGCGGCTCGAGCGCAAGCTGCCGCGGTCTGACGTGTTCACGCCAGACACGCGACTGCAGAAACGGTCTACGCATCGATGGGGTCCTCGGCGAATTGCGCCACCGTCTTTACGTTGGACTTGCGCTTCGCCATGTCCTCGACGCGAACCGCACCTTGAATGCACAGCAGCGATGCCGCGCCATCCGCGGTCATACCCATCGCACGCAGTTTGCTGATAGCGTCCTCAACAATCTCGCGCGCCTGGGTTTGCCTTGGGTCGATAGTGGTCATGCTGCTTTCTCCTTGGATCTGGTTGTCGTTGGCGGGTGCGGGGAGGCTTGGGAACCGCGGCGATGCAGCAACGTTGCTGGTCTCAACAAGGATTCAAATCGATGTTGAGATTGCTGATGTTTGGGCTGGCCGGTTACCTCGCCTTGCTGATTGTCCAAGAGAACTCGCGCGAGGCGGCTCAGAGTCCGCTTCGCGATGAAGAACCCGCACGCGGCACGCGTAGGTCGTCGCCGAGGCGTCGATCGGCGAAGCGCTGATTGTCCAGCGGCACCTTCTTCATGCGCGCCGCACGTACGTTTCGGTTTCCAGCATGCGGTCGCGGCCGTGTTGGGTTTCAACAATGAAGACCAACTCGCCGTCCCCATCCTTTGTCACGCCAATCACCCGGCACGGCTCCCATGGGCAGTCTAGGCCGCCCTTGTCGTTCTTGGTGAAGCGCTGGCGTTCAGCGGCGTACGATTCGATTGCAAACATTTCTGTGCTTTCATGGTTCTCTCCTCTGGTTGGTTGGTCTCGGTGAAATCGTCCGTTCGTCCGTTCCTAGGAAAAGGGTACGTACGTACGACGGTGGTTGGTGGTTAAAACCACCCACCACCAATGCTGTTTTTAGAGAAAAGCCGTACGGAGCGTACGGTTTGATTTCATTGAGCTTTTTGCCTGTTTTTGTTGAAGTCGTACGGGATTTCGTCCGTACGGACGATTTGCGGAAAAATGGCAAATCGAACCGATCGGTTCGTACGGAGCGTTTCGGACGATTTTAGTCGTCATCGCGGGCCCCGCTTCTCGCCACCATGGCAGCAATATTGCTGCTCACGTGACGCCGCTGGCGCACCTCGGTTGCGGCCACTTGGCCTGCCGCGGTTAGCGTCCATTTCTTGCGGGGCTCGTCATATGTGACGAGCTTCTTCTTGAGC
>NZ_RZOI01000719.1:0-3048 GCF_004022645.1 Mesorhizobium sp. M4A.F.Ca.ET.020.02.1.1
GAAGCCGACGAAGACGAAGCTGTTGGCAAGGCTGAGCGCGGTTCCGACATGGCCGGGACCGGCGAGCGTGGCAAGCTCGGTGTAGGCGACGCCGTGCCAAGCGGAGACGGCGATGCCCGCAGCAACCAGTACGACGGCAAGCGCCATCATCATAGCCGGCTGGCCTGCGGCCGCGACGACCAGCAGCCAGAGGACCGCGAAGGCAAGCGTGCTTAGCGCGCAGCACAGCCTGAGGAATGGGCGGCGGTTGCCATGACGGTCGGTGAAGCGGCCGCTCCAGACGCGCATGACCATGGCGCCAGTCTGCACGGCGGCGAGGCTCAGGCTGGTCGCCATTGTCCCGACGCCGGCGAAATCGTGCAGGAACACCGACGCGAAGGTGAGCACCGCCACCTGCGGGAAGCAGAGCAGGCCGATGGCGATCGAGATGCGCCAGACCTCGACGTTGCGCAGCGGCGCCGGCCCGGCTGTCGCGGCGTCGGCATGACCGCCCGCTGCCGTTGGCGGCTCGTGCAACCAGCGCCAGGCAAAGAAGGCAGAGAGGGCGGAAACGGCTGCAAGCAGGCCGAAGACGGCGGTAAAGCCGAAGCCCAAGGCCAGCGAAGGCAGGACGAGCGCGCCGAGGCCGCCGCCCAGCGGCACCGCCGTCTGCCGGATGCTCATGGCAAAGCCGCGCTCGCCCTCCCGGAACCATCCCATGATGGCCCGGCCGCTGGAACCGTTGACGCTGCCGCCGAGCAGGCCGGCGACGAGCAGGCTTGCCGAGAGCAGCGAGACGCCCGGAATGGCACCCTTTGTCGGCACGACCAGCATAGCCATGACGAACAGCCATGCCGCCGTCGCGCCGAGCCCGGTCAACAGCACGCGGCGGTCGCCCCAGCGATCGGTGAGCACGCCCCAGGGCAGTTCGCTCAGCGCCACGCCCAATCCGAGAAGACCGAGCGCCAGTCCGAGCGAGGCATTGTCGAGTTGATAACCCTGGCGCATCACCACCGCGGTGGCCGGCACGCCGGAGAAGGTCGCGGAGAACCCGGCATTGGCCGCGACGCCGATGCCCAGCACCTTCCAGCGATGATTGGATCCGAAGGTTCGAGCGGCGGAGCCAGCCGTGGCTTTCGCAGGAGGCTGGCAGTCGGTGCGTGTGGCGATGGCGGACATGCGTTCATTCCCGTGACGGCCGGCTGACCGGCTTGACGGGTAGGATGTAGCGCCATAGCTTTATCTATAAAATCAGGAAGTTTTTGATATACAATCCTGAAAAGCAGGACAATAACATGCGACGCGTCACATTCGACCTCGACGTCCTCCGGAGCTTCGTCGCCGGGATGGAGCTGGGCAGCTTCGCCAGGGCCGCCGAAAGGCTTGGCCGTTCGACCTCCGCCGTTAGCGCGCAGCTGAAGAAGCTGGAGGAGCAGGCGGCCACCCCGATCTTCCGCAAATCGGGGCGCGGCCTGGCGCTGACCGAAGCCGGCGAAACCATGCTCGGCTATGCGCGGCGACTGCTCGAGCTTAACGACGAGGCGGCCGCCGCCATCCACGACGTCGAGCTGGAAGGCTGGGTGCGGCTAGGCCTGCAGGAGGATTTCGGCGAGGCGGTGCTGCCGGAGGTGCTGGGCCGCTTCGCCCGCGCCCATCCCAAGGTCAAGATAGAGGCGCGGATCGCGCGCAGCCATGAGCTTGCCGACCGGATCACCCAGGGCAGCCTCGACATCGCGCTTGCCTGGCACAATGGCGCGAGCCTGCCCTACAGCCGGCACGTCGCCGATGTTCAAATGCGCTGGATCGGGCCGGCAAAGCCGATCGAGGCCGGGCCGGGCAAGGACGACATCCTGCCGCTGGTGGCGCTGGAAGCGCCCTGCCTGCTGCGCACGATGGCGACCGAAACGCTCGACCGCGCCGGCCTGTCCTGGCGGATGGCCTTCTCCAGCCCCAGCCTCGGCGGCATCTGGGCGGCGGTCGCCGCCGGTCTCGGGCTGACGATCCGTACCGATATCGGGCTGCCCGCCAATGTCAGGGCGATGATGCCGGAACTGTTGGGGCTACCGGTCTTGCCGAAGATAGCGCTGGTCCTGCATCAGAGGGAGGCCGAGCTTGACCCGGTGGCGGCGCGCCTCGCCGACATACTGTTGCAGGCGGCGCTGCAAGCGCTACCCGAAAGCGCGCGGGCGAATGAAGCGTTGAGACATGTCGCCTGACGCGCTGAGGCCCAGGCTCAGTGCCGCTCAGCGCTTCTTTGCCCGGCCGGCGAATGGATTGTCCGAGGTGCGTAGCGCCATGCGGATCGGCACGCCCGGCATGTCGAAGGCTTCGCGCAGGCTGTTCGACAGGTAGCGGACATAGGATTGCGGCATTGCGTCGGGCCGCGAGCACGAGACGACGAAGCCGGGCGGGCGGGTCTTGGCCTGGGTGACATATTTGATCTTCAAGCGGCGCCCGGCAACGGCGGGCGGCGGATGATGCGCCAAAATGCCTTCCAGCCAGCGGTTCAACTTGCCGGTCGACACACGGCTGTTCCACACCTTGTGCGTCTTGATCACGCTATCCATGAGCTTGTCGAGACCGCGTCCGGTCTCGGCGGAGACCGTCACCGCCTGCATCCCGCGCACCTGGGGAAGGAGCCGCTCGGTCTTCTCGCGCAGCTCCGCCAGCAGTTCCTGCGGGTTGTCGATCAGGTCCCATTTGTTGAAGGCGATCACCGGCGCGCGACCTTCGCGGATGATGAGATCGGCGATCTGCAGATCCTGCTTCTCGAAGGGGATGGTGGCGTCGAGCACGATGATGACGATCTCGGCGAAGCGGATGGCGCGCAGGCCGTCCTGCACCGACATCACTTCCAGCTTTTCGTGAATCCTGGCCTTGCGCCGCATGCCGGCGGTGTCGAACAGTTTTACCCGGCGGCCGCGCCAGTCCCAGTCGACCGAGATGGAATCGCGTGTGATGCCGGCTTCCGGCCCGGTCAGCAGCCGCTCTTCGCCGATCAGCGCGTTGATCAGCGTCGACTTGCCGGCGTTCGGGCGACCGACGACGGCGATGCGCATCGGCTTGGTG
>NZ_RZOI01000071.1:0-14661 GCF_004022645.1 Mesorhizobium sp. M4A.F.Ca.ET.020.02.1.1
GACTTAGGTTCGCGTCATGCATCTCGCCATTTCGCTCGACATTGCTGCCACCGACGGACAGGCCGGCCTGGACTTCCGCCGCATAGCCGGCTTCGTGCGGAAAGCGGAGGCGGCAGGGGTCGACATGGTCGTCGTTTCCGATACCGCAGCCAACGGCGCTCGATCAACCAGCCCGTTCGAGGCAACGACGCTGCTGGCGGCGCTCGCGACGCTGACCGAAAGGATCGGGCTCGTCGCCGGGGCCTCGACGCTCGCGCACCAGCCCTACAATCTGGCGCGTCGCTTTGCTTCCCTCGACATCATCAGCCACGGCCGTATCGGCTGGAACGCGACGATGGTCCAGGATCCGCGCCAGGCCGCCAATTTCAGCCGGCCGGAAGGGTTTTCCGAAGGTGATTTCCGCCGCCGCGCCGAAGAATTCATCGGCATCGTGCAAGGCCTGTGGAGGGGCTGGGACGCCGATGCGCTGCTGTTCGACAAGTCCGGCGGCCGCTTCCACGATCCGCAGAAGATGCACCTGCTTGACCACAAGGGCGAGTTCTTTTCGGTGCGCGGGCCGCTCAACGTGGCGCGCTCGCCGCAGGGCACGCCGGTGCTGGTCATGTCCGGCCTGTCCGAGGCCGACCTCGACTTCGCCACCCGCGTCGCCGACGTCGTCCTGCTGGACGAGCAACCGTCGGCGGGTGTGGCCGGCGACGACCTGAAACGACGGGCGCTTGCTGCTGGGCGCAAGCCGGAAACACTTAAGGTGTTTGTGACCGTGGCCGCCGAAAGGCTCGAAGCGGGGTTCGACTCGAACGGCTGCGACGGCCTCAATTTTGCTTTGCCGGCTGATCTTCCTTCACTTGAGGCCTTTGCCGATCGCGTGCTGCCGGAGTTGCAGCGTCGCGGCCTGGCTCAATCCGCACGTGCCGAAGCGACGTTGCGCCAGCATCTCGGACTCGAGGCGGGAGGCAAACCATGAGCCCGCGGCAGATGAAGCTCGGCCTGTCCCTGTGGGCGACAGGCCACCACATCGCCGCCTGGCGCCATCCAAAGGCGCATGTCACCGCGGGCATCGACATCGGCCACTACATACAACTCGCCCGCACGGCCGAAGCGGCGAAGCTCGACATGATCTTCTGCGAGGATGCCGCCGGCCTGCGCGAGGCCAATGTCGGCATCGCCAGCCAGACCTCGCGCTCGATCGGTTTCGAGCCGATCAGCCTGCTTTCGGCGATCGCCGTGCAGACCGGGCGCATCGGCCTCGTCTCGACAGCTTCGACCAGCTACAACGAGCCCTACGGGCTGGCGCGCACCTTTGCCTCGCTCGACCAGCTGAGCGGCGGCCGCGCCGGCTGGAACCTGGTCACTTCGGCAAGCAATATCGAAGCCGCCAATTTCGGCTCGATGGGCCTGCGTTCGCATGCCGACCGCTATGAACGCGCCCGGGAATTCGCCGCTGTGGTCGCAGGTCTGTGGCGTGGCGCCGGCAGTGGCGGCCTCAATCATGACGGCCAGAGCTTTTCCGTCAGGGACGCGCTCGACCTGCCGCGTTCGCCGCAGGGCGCGCCGGTCATGGTGCAGGCCGGAGCCTCGGAGGACGGCAAGGCCCTCGCTGCCAGGACCGCCGATGTCGTGTTCAGCGCGGCCCAGACGTTTGAGGAGGCGAAGGCCTTCTATGACGACGTCAAGGGCCGGCTCGCTGCCTATGGGCGCACGTCGGGCGACGTCAAGATCATGCCCGGCGTCGCGCCGGTCGTCGCGGCGACCGAGCCGGAAGCCCGGGCAAAGCATGAGGAATTGCAGGAGCTGATCCCGGACGAGGTCGGCGTGGCGCTGCTCTCCAGCTATCTCAGCATTTCCGACCTCTGGCGCTATCCGATCGACGGGCCGCTGCCGGAACTGCCGGAGAGTGAGGGCATGAAGAGCCGGCAGGCGCTGGTCGTCGAGCAGTCGCGCCGCGACGGCCTTTCCATCCGCCAGCTTGCCCGCCATTTCGCCGGCGAATTGCAGGCGCGCTTCGAAGGCGGCGCCGCCGACGGCTTCAACGTCATGCCGTCCTGGTTCCCCGGCGAGCTCGACGCCTTCTGCGCCCTGGTCGTGCCGGAGCTGCAGCGGCGCGGCCTGTTCCGTACGGAATACGAAGGCCGCACCTTGCGCGAGCACCTCGGCCTGAAAGGGCCGGCATCAGCTGCTTAGCCGGCGTCCATCAGGCGAGCCGTCCCGGATACCCTGATCGAGCTGCCTGGCTGAGACGGAATGTCGGCATGCAGCCTTGAGCGCATGCCCATGTCCTCGCCCTGCACGATGTCGATCGCGCCGCCATGCGGCCAGCCGAGGTTGCGCAGATAGCCGGCGAAGGCGGCGGACGAAGCTCCTGTCGCGGGATCCTCGTAGACGCCGCCCGACGCGAACGGGTTGCGCGTGTGGAAGAGTCTGGGTGTCTCGGCAAAGGCGAGCAGGATCGTCACCAGCCCTTCGCGCCGCATCAGCGCCTGCCCGCGCTTCAGGTTATAGGCCATTGCAGCCAGCGCCTCGCGTGACTTCAGCGCCAGCACCAGATGATCGGCGCCGCCATGGATCAAAGCCGGCGGAATGGCCAGATCGAGATCCTCTGTCCTGTAGCCGAACAGCGCCAGCGTTTCGGTGACAAGCTCTGGCGGGGCCGATCTGCTGCGCGTCGGGGGAGACTGCAACGCCGCGACGATGTTGGCGCCGTCACGAAACCCCTCGACGGTGATTTTCGCCTGATTGAGGGTCAGCGCAAAAATCCCGTCGCCGAACTCCCGCACCAGCGCAGCACCAAGCGCAATCGTGGCATGGCCGCAGAACGGCACTTCGCTTTCCGGAGAGAAATAGCGGACCCGCCAGCCATCGCCTTCCGGCGCCGCAAAGGCTGTTTCCGAAAAGCCGACCTCGGCCGCGACGCGCTGCATTTCGATGGCATTTGGTAAAGCATCGCCGATCACCACACCGGCCGGGTTGCCGCCGGTGTCGCCATCCGAAAACGCCGCAATTCTCAATACGTCCATCAGGGGTCCGCCTCGTGCCTGTGAGGCGCGCAGAAAACACTTTCCGGAACGATTTGGGAAATGAAGAAAGCGACGAGCAGCTGTGAGCGGAGGTCATATCCCAGCAGCGTCGCCGCCGGCGCCTGGCGACTGACCTCAGTCGGCCATCGCCTTCTCGGACGTGCTTGAGGCAGTCGCCTCAGTGGCATGCGAGACCAGCGCCGTCATGATCTCAGCGGCGGCAAGTGCCGCGATCACCGGCGGCCGCTTGTCCTTCACCGCATTGCCGCCGATCGGCGAGACCAGGCGGTTGAATTCCGCCTCGCTGCCATCGGTCGACTTCAGGAACCAGCTCTTGAACGTCGCCTTCTTGGTCCTGGAGCCGATCATGCCGACATAGGCGGCGTCGCCGCGCTTCAGCGCCTCGGCGACGATCAGGAAATCGAGCGCATGGTCGTGGGTGAGGATCGCAAAGGCGGCTCCGGCATGTGCCTCGCGCACGATGGCCTCAGGCATCGGCGTCAGCCTCGTCTCGACCGTTTCCGGCATCCCTTCGAGCGCTTCGGCGCGCGTCTCGACGACGACGGCATGGATGGGCAGCAGCGCCAACGCCGACGCCAGCGCCTGGCCGACATGACCGCCGCCGAAGACATAGACATATGGTAGGTGCGCCTCCTCGACCTCGGCTTTGGCGATCAGCTCTTGTTCGAGTGCCCCATCGACCGGGCGGATCAGCACCTCGACGCGCCCGCCGCAGCACTGGCCGATCTCGGGCCCGAGCGGAACGTCGAGCGTGGCGCAGACTTCGTCCACCTCGATCCGAGCCTCATCGGTGGCAGATCGCGATGGCGTCCGCCCGCCCAGCATCTGCCGCGCCTTGTCGATCGCCATATATTCGAGCTGGCCGCCGCCGATCGTGCCGTAAATCGCCGAGGCCGAGACCAGCATGAAGGCGCCGGTCTCGCGCGGCGTCGAGCCCTTGGTTGCCGCGACCTCGACCAGCGCGGCCCGGCCGGCTTGGCCGAGAAAATCCTTCAGGCTTTGCACTTTCGAGTTCATCGTCTGCATTCCCGATACGGAAATATAGAGTTTTTCGGCCCGAATTGCACCTTTGGCCCAGTTCAAGCCGGTCTTGCGGCTTTCAGCCGTTCGATCGCCATCAGCACCCGCTCTGGCGTCGCCGGCGCGTCGAGGCGCGGGCAGATCCTGTGGTCGGCGACGCTCGCCACCGCGTCCGACAGCGCGTGCAGCACCGACATGCCGAGCGGGAAGGGCGGCTCACCGACCGCCTTGGAGCGATGCACGGTCGGCTCGTGCGCCTCCGGCCAGTCGGCCAGCGTGACGTTGAAGATCTTCGGCCGGTCCGACGCCAGCGGGATCTTGTAGGTCGACGGCGCATGGGTGCGCAGCCGCCCTTTTTCGTCCCACCAGAGTTCCTCGGTGGTCAGCCAGCCCATGCCCTGGATGAAGCCACCCTCGATCTGGCCGAGGTCGATGGCGCGGTTCAGCGAGCGGCCGGTCTCGTGCAGGATGTCGGTGCGCTCGACCACATATTCACCGGTCAGCGTGTCGACCGACACCTCCGAGCACGAGGCGCCATAGGCGAAGTAATAGAATGGCCGGCCTTCGCCCTTGTCGCGGTTCCAGTGAATCTTCGGCGTCTTGTAGAAGCCCGCAGCCGAGAGCTGGATGCGCGCCATATAGGCCTGCTTGACCAGATCGGCGAAGGCGATCTCCTGATTGCCGATGCGCACGCGGTTGGGCAGGAACAGCACCTGGTCGCGCGGCACCTGGTATTTTTCGGCGGCGAAGTTGGTCAGCCGGTCCTTGATCTGGCGGGCGCCGTTCTGCGCCGCCATGCCGTTGAGGTCGGAGCCGGACGACGCCGCGGTCGCCGACGTGTTCGGCACCTTGCCCGTGGTGGTGGCGGTGATCTTCACCTGGTCGAGGTCGATCTGGAACTCTTCCGCCACCACTTGCGCCACCTTGAGGTAGAGCCCTTGCCCCATCTCGGTGCCGCCATGGTTCAGATGCACCGAGCCGTCGGTGTAGACATGCACCAGCGCGCCCGCCTGGTTGTAGTGTGTGGCGGTAAACGAGATGCCGAACTTGACCGGCGTCAGCGCCAGGCCGCGTTTGATGAAGCGGCTGTTGGCGTTGAAGGCGCTGATCTCGCGCCGGCGCCGCTCATAGTTCGAGCTCGCCTCCAGCTCGGCGATGATGCGGTGGATGATGTTGTCCTCGACCGTCTGGTGGTAAGGCGTGATGTTGCGGTCACTGGTGCCGTAGAAATTCTTCTTGCGGATCTCGAGCGGATCCTTGCCGAGGGCAAAGGCGACCTCGTCGATGACGCGCTCAGCGCCGACCATGCCTTGCGGCCCGCCGAAACCGCGGAAAGCGGTGTTCGACACCGTGTTGGTGTAAAGCGGCGCCGACTGCGCATGCACCGCCGGCCAGAAATAGGTGTTGTCGCAGTGGAACAGCGCGCGGTCGGTCACCGGGCCCGACAGGTCCGAGGAGAAGCCGCAGCGCGCCGCGAACATGAAGTCGACGCCGAGTATGTTGCCATCATCGTCGAAGCCGACCTCGTAGTCGATGAGGAAGTCGTGGCGCTTGCCGGTGGCGATCATGTCGTCGTCGCGGTCGGGCCTGATTTTCACCGCCCGGTGGTGCCGTTTCGCTGCGATTGCGGCGAGCGCGGCAAACTGGTTGCCCTGTGTTTCCTTGCCGCCGAAGCCGCCGCCCATGCGGCGGATTTCCACCGTGATGGCGTTGCTCGGCACCCCCAGCGCGTGGCTCACCATATGCTGGACTTCGCTCGGATGCTGGGTCGAGGAATAGATGGTGACGTCCTCGTCTTCGCCGGGGATGGCCATGGCGATGTGGCCTTCCAGGTAGAAATGCTCCTGGCCGCCGACGCGCATCTTTCCGTTGAGCTTGCGCGGCGCCGCCTTGATCGCCGCCGCCGCGTCGCCGCGCCTTAGCGTCAGCGGTGGCGTGACGAGCTTGTCCTTCCTTGGGTTTAGCTCGCCGATGTCGGTGACGAAGGGCAATTGCTTGTATTCGACCTTGGCCAGCCGGGTGGCGCGGCGCGCCTGTTCGCGCGTCTCGGCGATGACGCAGAAGATCGGCTGGCCGTAGAACTCGACCTTGCCGTCCGCCAGCACCGGTTCGTCATGGCGGCCGGTCGGCGAGATGTCGTTCTCGCCGGGCACATCCTTTGCCGTCAGCACGTCGACGACGCCGGGCGCCGCGCGCACCGCCGAAAGGTCCATCCTGGTGATGGTGGCATGCGTTGCCGCCGAAAGGCCGAGGCAGCCATGCAGGGTGCCGGCCGGCTCCGGCATGTCGTCGATATAGACCGCCGTGCCGCTGACATGCTTGTGCGCCGAATCGTGGCGCTGATCGCTGGCGACGCCGCCCTTGATCTTCTGCGCCTTCAGGTTGGGGACGTGCTTGGTCATCAGGCGGCCTCGTAGCGTGAGACCTGGAGCGGCGCCCTGGTGCCGGTGGTCTCGACAAAGAAGCGCAGCAGAAGGTTCTTCGCCGCCAGCGCCCGATATTCGGCGCTTGCCCGCATGTCGGTCAGCGGCGTGAAATCGCTGGCGTATTCGGCCATCGCGGTCTCCACGGTTTCCTCCGTCCAGGCCTTGCCGAGCAGCGCCTTCTCGACGGCAAAAGCCCGCTTCGGCGTCGCCGCCATGCCGCCATAGGCGATGCGGATGTCGGTGACGGTGCCGTCCTTGGTCAGGGCGAGATGGAACGCGCCGAGGGCGGCGGTGATGTCCTCGTCGCGGCGCTTGGTGATCTTGTAGACGGCAAACTTTGTCGCCTTGGCCGGCACCGGCACATGCACGGCCTCGACGAATTCGCCCGGCCGCCGGTCCTGCTTGCCGTAGGCGATGAAGAAGGTCTCGAGCGGGATGGTGCGCCGCTTGTTGCCGCGCCGCAGCGTCAGCCGCGCGCCGAGCGCGATCAGCGGCGGCGGCGTGTCGCCGATCGGCGAGCCATTGGCGATGTTGCCGCCGATCGTGCCCATGTTGCGCACCTGCTCGCCGCCGATACGGTCGAACAGCGGACCGAGCGCCGGTATCCGCTTCGACAGCATCGCGAAGGCGTCCGAGTAGGTAACGCCGGCGCCGATCGAGATCACGCCCTTGTCCTCGGATATCGCGCACAGCCCGTCGAGATTGCCGATGAAGACCGCCGGCGCGATCTCGCGCATATGCTTGGTCACCCAGAGGCCGACATCGGTGGAGCCGGCGACCAGTGTCGCACTCGGCTCCTTGTCGAGCAGCTTGGCCAGATCGTCCGCATTGGCCGGCACGATCAGCCGCGCCTTGCCCGAGCCGATCTCGACGCGCGCGCCGTCCTTCATCGCCGCGAGCCTTGCCGTGATCGCCTTGCGCTCCGCCGCCAGCGGGTCCTTCGCCGCCTTGCCGTAGCTGGAGATGGCACGCGCCGCGCGCATGATCGCCTCATAGCCGGTGCAGCGGCAGAGATTGCCCTGCAGCGCCTTCTCGATCGCCGCGTCCGACGGGTCGGGCGAGCGCATCCACAGCGCGTAGAGCGACATGACGAAGCCTGGCGTGCAGAAGCCGCATTGCGAGCCGTGGAAGTCGACCATCGCCTGCTGCACCGGATGCAATTTTTCGCCGTCGCCGCGCAAATGCTCCACGGTCACGACGTGCGTGCCGTCGAGCGAGCCGAGGAAGCGGATGCAGGCGTTGACGCCTTCATAGATCAGCTTGCCGGCCGAAAGCCTTCCGACCAGCACCGTGCAGGCGCCACAGTCGCCCTCGGCGCAGCCTTCCTTGGTGCCGCGCAGCGTCCGATTGAGCCGCAGCCAGTCGAGCAGTGTCGCATCGGGCGCGACATCGACCAGCGCGACATCCTCGCCATTGAGAATGAAGCGGATTTCGTTTCGGGTCTTGACCTTGGCCATGTCTCAGCTCCCCCGATAGGTCGAATAGCCATAGGGCGAGATCAGCAGCGGCACATGGTAGTGGCGTTCTTCCGCCATGCCGAAGCGGATCGGCACGATGTCGAGGAAGGCCGGCTCGGGCAGGCTCGTCCCTTGCCCGCGCAGATAGTCGCCGGCGGCGAACACCAGCTCGTATTCGCCGGTGCGGAAGTCCGCGCCGACAAGCAGCGGCGCATCGCAGCGGCCGTCATCATTGGTGACCACCGTCTTCAGATGCGTGCGCGCCTGGCGCTCGATACGGAAAAGCTCGATCGACAGGCCCTTGGCCGGCCTGCCGGTGGCAGTATCCAGCACATGGGTCGTCAGGCGCCCGCCATCGGCTTTCGACGTTTCTGCCACTGCCGTCTCCCATTTCTAGTACGGCCGATTGGCCGGTACAGTCGAACGTCTTCTGGTCAATTGTGCGCCAATTAAAGGCGATGCATAAGTCCCGGTCGAGCGGAGCGCGACAAAAAGCACTTTCAAAAATTTTCGGGGGAATGCACGAGCACTCCTTTCGATATCTTCATCTCAACAGTCGGGCAGGAGTGACGATGCGTTACGAACGGGACATGCGCGGTTACGGGGCCAATCCGCCGGACCCGAAATGGCCTGGCGGCGCGCATGTCGCGGTGCAGTTCGTCGTCAATTACGAGGAAGGCGGCGAGAACTGCGTGCTGCACGGCGACAAGGCTTCGGAAGCCTTCCTGTCGGAGATCGTCGGCGCTGCCCCCTGGCTCGGCCAGCGCCACTGGAATATGGAATCGATCTACGAATATGGCGCCCGCGCCGGCTTCTGGAGGCTCCACCGCCTGTTCACTGAAGCTCTAGTGCCGGTGACCTGCTACGGCGTCGCCACGGCGCTGGCGCGCTCGCCCGACCAGGTGGCGGCCATGCAGCAGGCCGGCTGGGAGATCGCCTCGCACGGGCTGAAATGGATCGACTACCGCGATCATTCGCCCGAGGACGAGAAGCGAGACCTCGAAGAGGCGATCCGGCTGCATTACGAGGTGACCGGCGCTCGGCCGACCGGCTGGTACACCGGCCGCACTTCGATCAATACGGTGCGGCTGGTCGCCGAGGAGGGCGGCTTCGACTACGTCTCCGATACCTATGACGACGAGTTGCCCTACTGGTTCGATCGCGGCGGGGTGGACAAACCGCAACTCGTCATCCCCTACACGCTCGACGCCAATGACATGCGCTTCGCCACGCCTCAAGGCTTCAACTCCGGCGACCAGTTCTTCGCTTATCTGAAGGACAGTTTCGACACGCTCTATGCCGAGGGCAAGGCCGGCCGGCCGCGTATGATGAACATCGGACTGCATTGCCGGCTGGTCGGCCGGCCGGGTCGCGTCGCGGCGCTCAAGCGCTTCGTTGATTATGTGAAATCGCACGACCGGGTCTGGCTGGCGCGGCGCATCGACATCGCCAGCCACTGGCGCGAGACGCATCCTTACCAGGCGCCGGCGCTGCGTCCGTCGAGGATGGAGTTCGAGGCCTTCGTCCATGCCTTCGGCAGCGTGTTCGAGCATTCGCCATGGGTCGCCGAGCGCGCCTATGAGCTGGAACTCGGCCCGGCGCATGACAGCGCCGGCGGCGTGCACAATGCGCTCTGCCGCGTCTTCCGCGCCGCAACCGAGGCTGAGCGGCTGTCCGTGCTCAACGCCCATCCCGACCTTGCCGGCAAGCTGGCGAAGGCCAGGCGGCTGACGGCGGAATCGGCCAGGGAGCAGGCCTCCGCCGGACTCGACGCGCTGACCGACAAGGAACGCGAGCTGTTCTCCAAGCTCAACGCCGCCTACGTCACCACTTTCGGCTTCCCCTTCATCATCGCGGTCAAGGGCAAGAGCAAGGACCATATCCTGGCGGAGTTCGAGCGGCGCATCGGCAACAGCCGCGCCACCGAGTTCGAAACCGCCTGCAAACAGGTCGAGCGCATCGCGCTGCTTCGGCTGAAAGACATGCTGCCGCTCTAAATGTTTGGTTTTACGCAACTCCGGACGAAAGACCGTCACACACTGGATTTGCTCTGAGGATCAGGACTATGGACATGATCAAGACGCCCGAGCGCACCTACTACGCACCGCATGGCGGCCATCCCGGCCAGAGCGAGCTGCTCACCGGTCGCGCCGTCTTCACCGAGGCCTACGCCGTCATCCCCAAGGGCGTGATGCAGGACATCGTCACCAGCGCGCTGCCGTTCTGGGACAAGACCAGGGTCTGGATCATCGCGCGGCCGCTGTCGGGCTTTGCTGAGACCTTCTCGCAATACATCGTCGAGGTCGAGCCCGGTGGCGGCAGCGAGCGGCCGGAGCCGGATGCCGGCGCCGAGGGCGTGCTGTTCGTCGTCGAGGGCGAACTCAGCGTTTCGCTTGCCGGCGAGAAGCATGCGCTTCGCCCAGGCGGCTTTGCCTTCCTGCCGCCGGCCAGTGGCTGGACGGTGCGCAACGAAAGCGCTGCCGCCGTCCGCTTCCACTGGGTGCGCAAGGCCTATGAGGCGGTGGATGGCCTCGACACGCCGCCGGCCTTCTTCGCCAACGAGCAGGACATCGCGCCGAGCCCGATGCCCGGCACGGAAGGTCGCTGGGCGACGACGCGCTTCGTCGACCCCGCCGACCTGCGCCACGACATGCATGTCACCATCGTCACCCTGGAGCCGGGCGCGGTCATCCCCTTCGCCGAGACGCATGTGATGGAGCATGGGCTCTATGTGCTCGAAGGCAAAGCGGTCTACCGCCTCAACCAGGACTGGGTGGAGGTCGAGGCCGGCGACTTCATGTGGCTGCGCGCGTTTTGCCCGCAGGCCTGCTATGCCGGCGGCCCGGGCAATTTCCGCTATTTGCTCTACAAGGACGTCAATCGGCACGCCAAGCTCGGCGGCGCCGGCATAGCGGGGCGGGCTCGGTGACCCGCATCGTTGCCCGGCCGCTGACGCGCGAAAACTTCGCCCCGTTCGGCGACGTCATCGACATGGGCGGCGCCAATCACTACCCGATCAATGGCGGCAAGGCCGAGCGCTACCATGATCTCGCCACCGCGGAGGCGACCGGGCCCAATGCGCGCGTGCTGATCTCCATGGTCCGCGGCACGCCCTATGAGATGCCGCTCAAGCTGACCATGGTCGAGCGCCATCCCTTCGGCAGCCAGGCGTTCATTCCGCTGTCTCCAAGCCGATTCCTGGTCGTCGTCTGTCCTGACGGCAAGGATGGCCCAGGCGAGCCGCACGCCTTCATCACCGCGCCCGGCCAGGGCATCAACTACCGCCGCAACCTCTGGCACGGCGTGCTGACGCCGATCGGCGAGGCGCAGGACTTCCTGATCGTCGACCGCGGCGGCGACGGCTCCAACCTCGAGGAGTGCCATTTCTCGCACTCTTACGAGATCCACCTTCCCTGAACGCCCGAGATTACCCGTCATGACCGACATTTCACTGATCGACCGCCTGCTTGACGTCATCGAGCACGACATCGTGCCGAAGACGGCCGAGGGCGTTGCGCATGGCAACAAGCTGTTCGGCGCCGCGATCCTGAGGAAGGATGACCGCTCGCTGGTGCTGGCCGAGACCAACAACGAGATCGAAAACCCGCTTTGGCACGGCGAAGTGCATTGCCTGAAGCGGTTTTACGAAATGCCGAAGGCCGAGCGCGTCGACACCAGCGACGCGATCTTTCTCGCCACCCACGAACCCTGCTCGCTCTGCCTGTCGGCCATCACCTGGACCGGCTTCGACAATTTCTACTACCTCTTCAGCCACGAAGATTCGCGCGACAGCTTCGCCATCCCGCATGACCTGAAGATCCTGAAGGAGGTCTTCACCCTCGATCCCGGCGGCTACAATGCCGAGAACGCCTATTGGAAGAGCTTTTCCATCCGCCGGCTGGCGCGGGCGCTGCCGGAGGCCGAGCGCCAGCGGCTGGAAGCGCGCATCGGCAAGATTTCCGCACGCTACGAGGAGCTGTCCGGCGCCTATCAGGAAAGCAAGGCAGACAACGACATTCCGTTGAACTGACGCGGATTGACCAGCCGATTTCGCCGGCTGGCCCATGACGCGGCGGCGCCGGCTCCATCATGTGCTCGCCCATGAAAACCGTCACCGAATTTCCCCGCAAGGTCGTCGAATTTCCCGATATGGGCATTGTCATGCCAGATGGCTGCCGGCTGTCGGCGCGGGTGTGGATGCCGGAAGATGCCGGCAACGATCCGGTGCCGGCGATCCTCGAGCACCTGCCCTATCGCAAGCGCGACGGCACCATCTTCCGCGATCAGCTGACGCATCCCTATTTCGCCGGCCACGGCTACGCCTCGATCCGCGTCGACATGCGCGGCAACGGCGATTCCGAAGGGCTGATGGACGACGAATATTCCGAGCAGGAATTGCAGGATGCCTGCGACGTCATCGCCTGGGCGGCTGCCCAGCCCTGGTGCAACGGCAATGTCGGCATGATGGGCATCTCCTGGGGCGGCTTCAACTGCCTGCAGGTCGCCGCCAAGCAGCCGCCGGCGCTGAAGGCGGTGATCAGTCTATGCTCGACCGTCGACCGCTATGCCGACGACATCCATTACAAGGGCGGCTGCCTGCTGATCGAGAATTTCGGCTGGGCCTCGACGATGCTGTCCTATTCGTCGCGGCCGCCGGATCCGCTGATCGCCGGTGGCAACCGCTGGCGCGATTTGTGGCTCAGCCGGCTTGAGAACCAGCCGTTCCTGGCGCCGCTCTGGCTCAGCCACCAGCACCGCGACGCCTACTGGAAGCGCGGCTCGATCTGCGAGGATTTTTCGGCTGTTCATGCGGCCGTGCTGTCGGTCGGCGGCTGGCATGACGGCTATCGCAACACCATCTCGCATCTCGTCACCAACATCGAGGCGCCGGTCAAGGGCATCGTCGGCCCGTGGATCCACAAATACCCGCACTACGCGGGACCCAGGCCAGCCATCGGCTTCCTGCAGGAGGCCCTGCGCTGGTGGGACCGCTGGCTGAAGGGCGCCGAGACCGGCGTCGACACCGACCCAGCCTATCGCGCCTATGTGATGGACAGCGTGCGCCCGGCACGCTGGCACCCGGAGCGGCCGGGCCGCTGGGTTGCGGAGCAGGAATGGCCGTCGTCAAGCATCAGGGCGGAGGCGATCGAACTGATCCCGGAAGGCGCCAAACCGGCCATCGTCGCCACGCCACAGAACTGTGGGCTCGCCGGCGGCGAATACTTTCCCTTCACCTTCGGCCCCGAATTGCCGGGCGACCAGCGCCCCGACGATGCGCTGTCGGTGTGTTTCGACCAGCCGGTGCTTGACCAGGCGATCGACATTCTCGGCGCGCCGGAGCTGCTGGTCCGCGTCGCCTCGGACCGGCCTCAGGCCAACATCGCCGTCAGGCTCTGCGATGTGCACCCCGACGGCGCCTCGGAACTGATCTCCTACGGCGTGCTTAATCTAACCCATCGCGGCTCGCACGAATTCCCCGAGGCGCTGGTACCCGGCGAGACCGTCTCGGCGCGGGTCGTGCTCGACCAGTGCGCCTACCGCGTGCCGGCCGGCCACAAGCTGCGGGTCGCCGTCTCGAATGCCTATTGGCCGATGATCTGGCCCTCGCCGGAGCCGGTCCGCCTCGATCTGTCGAAGGCCACGCTCAAGCTGCCGCTCCGCCCGTTGGCCAAAGGCGGCGAAACCGCTTTTCCCACTCCCGAGGGCGCCACGCCCTGGCGGACGGAGACCATCCGCCCCGCCAATTCCGAGCGCCATGTCGACCGCAACGAAAGGACCGGCATCGTCACGCTCTCCATAACGGATGATTTCGGCGAGGTGCGCGACCTCGCGCATGGCCTCGCCAATGGCAGCATCGTCAGGGAGATCTGGGCGATCCATCCCGACGATCCGCTGTCAGCCTCGGGAAAAACCCACTGGACGCAGACCTTGTCGCGAAATGGATGGTCGGTGCGCACCGAAATCTTCGCCGAGATGCGCTCCGACGCGCGGAACTTCGTGCTCAGCGCCAGAATCGAGGCCTATGAGGGCGAAAACCTCGTCTTCCAACGTGACTTCGAACAGACGGTTCCGCGCGCCCTCGTTTGAGGGCTGGCAGGATTGGTCCAATTGCGACGCGCCATTTACGCCACGGCATGTCGCTTTCGGTCTTGCTTACACCTTTCCGTTGCGCTCATTATCCTCACAAGAAACAAGAAACGACCGTACGGTCGAACCATCAGAGTGAGGAACCTGCAATGTCTAACGAATTGGACTATCTCAGCCGTCGTGTCGCCGCCGGCAAGCTCAGCCGTCGCGACTTTCTCGGCCGCGCCGCCGCGCTAGGCATCACCGCGCCCTTCGCCAACTCGCTGCTGTCGAGCGCCGCGCGCGCTGCCGGCCCGGTCAAAGGTGGCACGCTGAAGGCCGGCCTCGTCGGCGGTGAATCCACCAACAGCCTCGATCCCGCGCTGATGATGACGCAGGTGCCGTTCGCCTTCGGCAAGTGCTGGGGCGAAATGATCGTCGAGCTGTCGCCCGAGGGCAAGCTCGAGAACCGCATCGCCGAGGAGATCGGCTCGTCCGACGATGCCAAGGTCTGGACGCTGAAGATCCGCGACGGCGTCGAATTCCACAACGGCAAGACCGTGACCGCCGAGGACGTCGCCGCCACGCTCGAGCGCCATTCGGACGAGAAGTCGAAGTCCGGCGCGCTCGGCTACATGAAGGGCATTGAGAGCATCA
>NZ_RZOI01000720.1:0-3045 GCF_004022645.1 Mesorhizobium sp. M4A.F.Ca.ET.020.02.1.1
GACAGCAACCGGTCGGCTTGGTCAGGCGGCAATGGATCGCGCCGTCGAGGCGCTCAAGGTGTGCGGCGAGAAATTGCGCAACCGCAAGATCAGGAAGGCGCGGCTGATCGCGACGGAAGCCTGCCGCGCGGCCGAAAACGGTGTCGATTTCCTCGATCGTGTCGAGCGCGAGTCGGGGCTGAAGCTGGAGATCATCGACCGCCAGACCGAGGCCAGGCTGGCGGTATCGGGCTGCGGCTCGCTGGTCGAGCGTGACACGCAGGGCGTGGTGCTGTTCGATATCGGCGGCGGCTCCTCCGAGATTGCGCTGATCGACCTTACCGGCCATCGCTCGCCGCGGCTCGCCAACCACATCGTCTCCTGGACATCGTTGCCCGTCGGCGTCGTTTCGCTGGCCGAGCGCTTCGGCGGCCGCACGGTGACGCGCAAGACCTTCGCCGCAATGGTCGAGGACGTGGCGGCGCGGCTGAAGTCCTTCGATGGACGCGACCGGCTCGCGCATGTTCTCGCCAGTCCGAAATTCCACTTGCTCGGCACCTCGGGCACGGTGACGACGCTCGCCGGCGTCCATCTCGAACTTGAGCGCTATGACCGCCGTCGGGTCGACGGCCTGTGGATGGACCGGCAGAGCGTCGACCGCATGGTCGAAAAACTGGTCGGCTGGGATTTCCAGCAGCGTGTCGCCAACCCTTGCATCGGCGCCGACCGCGCCGATCTCGTGCTCGCCGGCTGTGCCATCCTGGAGGCGATCCGCGGCGTCTGGCCGTCAGAGAGGCTGCGCGTCGCCGACCGGGGCCTGCGCGAGGGCATCTTGAGTGAGCTGATGGCCGATGACGGCGTCTGGCGCAGTGACGGGCGGGGTCGCTAATGGCAAGGAAGCCGGAAAAGCCGGGTGGCGGCATTCGGGTGCTGAAGACCCGGATCAAGAAGAAGAGCGGCCTGAAGGAATCCTCGCGCCGCTGGCTCGAGCGCCACATGAATGATCCCTATGTGCAGCGCTCGAAAGCGGACGGATTCAGATCCCGCGCTGCCTACAAACTGATCGAGATCGACGACAAGCACCATCTGCTGAAGCCGGGCATGAAGGTGATCGACCTCGGCGCCGCCCCCGGGGGCTGGTGCCAGGTGGCGGCCGCGCGGACGAAGTCGACGGCGGAGAACCCGCATGTCGTCGGCATCGACTATCTGGAAATGGACGCCGTGCCGGGCGCCCCGGTGCTGCTGATGGATTTCCTCGACCCCGAGGCGCCGCAGAAGCTGTCGGAGGCGCTTGGCGGCCAGCCGGACGTCGTCCTGTCGGACATGGCGGCGCCCACCACGGGCCATCGCCGCACCGATCACCTGCGCACCATGCATCTGTGCGAAGTGGCCGCCGATTTCGCGCTCTCGGTGTTGAAGCCCGGCGGGCACTTCCTCGCCAAGACTTTCCAGGGCGGTGCGGAGAACGAGCTGCTGTCTGTGTTGAAGCAGAACTTCCGCTCGGTCCACCACGTCAAGCCGCCGGCCTCCCGCGACGAGTCGGTGGAGCTCTATCTGCTGGCGAAGGATTTTAAGGGCTAGCGCCTTTCCCTTCTCTCCTTGTGGGAGAAGGTGGCTGCGCAGCGGCCGGATGAGGGGCAATCCGGCTTGGCAAAGACGGCGATCCGTGGCGCACCCCTCAATCGTCTCGGCGCTGCGCGCCGATCCACCTTCTCCCACAGGGGGAGAAGGAGAGGCGCTTCACTTCCCCGGCGACCTCGCCGGTTCCAGCGTCTTTGGTGTTGCCAGCCGGCCATGTCCGGACACCGCGTTGCCGGCATCGGACGCCAGCCGCATGAACGTCAGCGAAGCCACCGCCGACACCGCCGCCACGATGAAAAAGGCGACATGGAAGTCGCTGAGTGTCAGCGGCCCGCCATGAATCGACGTCGAGACTTCCAGGATACCGCCGGCCAGCGCCACGCCGAGCGCGATCGACAGCTGCTGGAACACCGCCGTGATCGGCGTTGCCTTGCTGGTATCTTCGGCCGACACCTCGGCATAGGAGAGCGCGTTGACGCCGGTGAAGAACATCGAGCGGATGAAGCCGCCAACCAGCAATATGACAAGCATCAGCGCATAGGGCGTTTCGGGGGTGAACAGCCCATAGATGGCGATCGACCCGGCCGCGATCAGCGAGCCCGAAATAAGCACCCGGCGGAAGCCGGCAAGCCTGAAGATCAGCGCGGTGACGAATTTCACGCCGATGGCGCCGATCGCCGAAACGAAGGTGATCATGCCCGACTGGAATGGTGTCAGCCCGAAGCCGATCTGGAACATCAGCGGCAAAAGGAACGGCACCGCGCCGATGCCGATGCGAAACAGCGAGCCCCCGAGCACCGAGGAGCGGAACACCTGGTTGCGGAACAGATCCAGCGCAAGCAGCGGATTTTCAGCGCGCCTGGCATGCAGAAGATAGAGCACGCCCGACACCAGCCCGACCGCCACGGTGATGAAGCCGGCGATCGGCGGCAAGGCCGGCAGGCTGACCACCGACAGGCCGAAAACGACGCCCGATGCCGCAAGCCCGCTCAGCACGAAGCCGGGGAAATCCAGCGGCGGCGTCTCGGCGGGCTCGGTCTCCGGCAGGAAGCGGGTGGCGAGCCAGATGCCGATAAGCCCGATTGGCACATTGATCAGGAAGATCCAGTGCCAGGTGAAGTAGGTGGTGATGAAGCCGCCGATCGGTGGACCGACGAGCGGTCCGACCAGGGCCGGCACGGTCAGCCAGGACATCGCCGCGACCAGCTCGCTCTTCGGCGTGGCGCGCACCAGCACCAGGCGGCCGACCGGAGTCATCATCGCGCCGCCGATACCTTGCAGGAAACGGGAGACGACAAAGGCCGGCAGTGAATTGGATATGGCGCAAGCGACGGAGCCGAGGATGAAGACGGCGATCGCGGCGCGAAAGACGTTCTTGGCGCCGAAGCGGTCGGCCATCCAGCCGCTGATCGGAATGAAGATCGCCAGCGACACCAGATAGGCGGTCAGCGCCAGCTTGAGCGCGATCGGGCTGGTGTGGATGTC
>NZ_RZOI01000721.1:0-3044 GCF_004022645.1 Mesorhizobium sp. M4A.F.Ca.ET.020.02.1.1
GCCCGGGCGTGGCGGCATGGTGCTAAACGAATTGTCGCGTAGCGAGATGGAAGCCCGCCGCAAGGCGCTGGAAGGCTCCAAGGCGCGCGAGATCGAAGACCGCCAGCGCGCCCAGGAAGAGGCCAAGCGCCGCGCCGAGGAAGAAGAGCGCCGCAAGCGCGAGCGTGAGGACTCCGCGCGCCGCCAGGCCGAGGAAGAGGCGCGGCTACAGACCGAGGCCGAATCCCGGCGCCGCGCCGAGGAAGAGGCTCGCCGGCGTGCACCGCTGGCCGCCGAATTGGCGACGCCGGACGATGAAGAGGACGTCAAGCCGAAGCGTGCCGGCGCCGGCGCTCCCGTGCGCCGCCTGGTCACGCCTGAAGTGGCGCGTCCGGCCAAGCCCACCAAGGGCGAGGAAGACCGCCGCCGCGGCAAGCTGACACTGAATTCGGCGCTCTCCGACGAGGATGCGCGCGGCCGTTCGCTGTCGTCGATGCGCCGCCGTCAAGAGAAGTTCAAGCGCGCGATGCACAACGAGCCGCGCGAGAAGGTCATGCGCGAAGTGATCCTGCCAGAAACCATCACCATCCAGGAACTGGCGCAGCGCATGTCCGAGCGCGCCGTCGACGTGGTCAAGTTCTTCATGAAGCAGGGCCAGATCATGAAGCCGGGCGACGTCATCGACGCCGACACGGCCGAATTGGTCGCCACCGAATTCGGCCACACGGTGCGCCGCGTCGCCGAGTCCGACATCGAGGAAGGCCTGTTCAACATCGCCGACCGTCCGGAAGACCTGGTGTCGCGTCCGCCGGTGGTGACGATCATGGGCCATGTCGACCACGGCAAGACCTCGCTGCTCGATGCTATCCGCAACGCCAATGTCGTTTCCGGCGAAGCCGGCGGCATCACCCAGCACATCGGCGCCTACCAGGTCGAAAAGAACGGCCAGAAGATCACCTTCATCGACACGCCCGGCCACGCCGCCTTCACGGCGATGCGCGCCCGCGGCGCCCAAGCGACCGACATCGCCGTTCTGGTGGTTGCTGCCGACGACAGCGTGATGCCGCAGACGATCGAATCGATCAGCCATGCCAAGGCGGCCGGCGTGCCGATCATCGTGGCGATCAACAAGATCGACAAGCGTGACGCCGACCCGCAGAAGGTGCGCTCCGAACTGCTGCGCCATGAAGTGTTCGTCGAATCGATGGGGGGCGAGGTGCTGGACGTCGAAGTGTCGGCGACCAAGGGCACCAATCTCGACAAGCTGCTCGAAGCGATCCTGCTGCAGGCCGAGATCCTCGACCTGAAGGCCAATCCGGACCGCACCGCCGAAGGTGTGGTCATCGAGGCGCAGCTCGACAAGGGCCGCGGTCCCGTCGCCACCGTTCTGGTGCAGACCGGCACGCTGATGCCGGGCGACATCCTCGTCGCCGGCAACGAGTGGGGCCGGGTGCGCGCGCTGGTCAATGATCGTGCCGAGCACGTCAAGGAAGCGCCGCCGGCGATGCCGGTGGAGGTGCTGGGCCTGCAGGGCACGCCGCAGGCCGGCGACCGCTTTGCCGTCGTCAACAACGAGGCGCGCGCGAGAGAGATCACCGAGTACCGTCAGCGCCTGGCGCGCGAGAAGGCGGTGGCCAAGCATGCCGGCCAGCGCGGCTCGCTGGAGCAGATGATGTCGCAGTTGCAGACGAGCGGGCTGAAGGAATTCCCGCTGGTCATCAAGGGCGATGTGCAGGGCTCGATCGAGGCCATCAGCGCCGCGCTCGAGAAGCTCGGCAACGACGAAGTACGGGCGCGCATCGTCCATGCCGGTGCCGGCGGCATCACCGAGAGCGACGTCTCGCTGGCGGAGACCTCCGGTGCCGCGATCATTGGCTTCAACGTCCGCGCCAATGCGCAGGCGCGCAACGCCGCCGCGGCCGCCGGTATCGAGATCCGCTACTACTCGATCATCTACAACCTCGTCGACGACGTGAAGGCGGCCCTCTCGGGCATGCTCTCGCCGGAGCGTCGCGAGACCTTCATCGGCAATGCCGAGATCCTCGAGATCTTCGACATCACCAAGGTTGGCAAGATCGCCGGCTGCCGTGTCACCGAAGGCAAGGTCGAGCGTGGCGCCGGCGTGCGCCTGATCCGCGACAACGTCGTCATCCACGAAGGGACGCTGAAGACGCTGAAGCGTTTCAAGGACGAGGTTTCGGAAGTGCCGGGCGGCCAGGAGTGCGGCATGGCCTTCCAGAACTACGAGGACATGCGCGTCGGCGACGTCATCGAGTGCTTCCGCATCGAGATGGTGACCCGGACGCTCTGAGTTCGAGTAACGCGTCGAGAAGACCGGGCGGTGGTCGCAAGGCCGCCGCCCACATCACATGAGACATGCGGTGCGGTCCCATCCCGCGCATCACGATTTCAGGACCGAGGAAAATGTCCCGTTCAACCACGTCAGGCCCGTCCCAGCGCATGCTGCGTGTCGGCGAGCAGGTGCGCCACGCGCTGTCGGAAACCTTGCAGCGCGGCGAGATCATCGATCCGCTGATCGAGAACGCGGTGGTCTCGGTCTCCGAGGTGCGCATGTCGCCGGACCTCAAGATCGCCACCGCTTTCGTCTCGCCGCTCGGCGCCAGCGACACCAATGCCGTAATCGAGGCGCTCAACAAGCATGCGAAGTTCATCCGTGGCCGGGTCTCGGGCGCGCTCAGGCAGATGAAGTACATGCCGGAGTTTCGCTTCCGGCTCGACACATCCTTCGACAATTTCGCCAGGATCAATGAATTGCTGAAATCGCCCGAAGTGGCGCGCGATCTGCGCACCGAAGACAAGAAAGACGACAACGACAAGGACGGGAAATAGTGGCACGCCGCGGCAAGAAGAAGGGCAGGCCGGTTTCCGGCTGGGTGGTGCTGGACAAACCCGTCGGCATGGGTTCGACCGAGGCCGTCTCCAAGATCAAATGGCTGTTCCAGGCTGAAAAGGCCGGCCATGCCGGCACGCTCGACCCGCTGGCGTCCGGCATGCTGCCAATCGCGCTCGGCGAAGCGACCAAGACAGTGCCTTACGTGCAGGAC
>NZ_RZOI01000722.1:0-3043 GCF_004022645.1 Mesorhizobium sp. M4A.F.Ca.ET.020.02.1.1
GCACAATGCCGAGCCAATCCTTGTCGAGGATATTCGTCTCAGCGGTGAATCTCGGCAACTCATCGACACGGTCCTTGGCGAGGGAATCGAAGCGCTGGCCTTTATCCCGCTTGCCAGCTCCCACGAGCTCGTCGGCAAGTTCATGGTCTACTATCCAGCACCCCATCGCTTCGCAGATCGTGAACGCGAACTTGCTTTGACCATTGCCCGTCAACTCGGGTTTGCCATCGAACGGAAGCGGGCGGAAACAACGGCAGCGCGACTGAGCGCGCTCGTCGAATCCTCGGATGATGCAATCATCGCGACCGATACGGATGGCATCGTCACGGACTGGAACAGCGGCGCCGAGCGTCTCTACGGCTACGGCCGCAAGGAAATGATCGGACGTCCGCTCATGTTGCTGATACCGCCCGATCGCCAGAATGAGGAGCGGGAGATTCTGGCGCGCATTCGCAATGGAGAGCATGTCGAGCATTTCGAGACCGTTCGCCTGTGCAAGGATGGCAGCAGCATTCCCATCTCTTTGACCGTTTCCCCAATCGCGGACGCGTCTGGCGCAATTGTCGGTGCGTCCAAGATCGCCCGTGACATTTCCGAGCGACTGCGCGCGCAAGAGCAGCGGGAGCTGCTGCTTCGCGAGATGGACCACCGCGTGAAGAATCTCTTTGCCATCGCAAGCTCCATCGTCAATTTGAGTGCGTCAGCCGCTGAAACGCCGGCCGCGCTCGCCTCCACCGTTTCTGACCGGCTCGGCGCCCTCGCGCGGGCGCATGCGCTGACGATGCTCCCCTCGACTGGCCCCTCTGTTCAGGTCGCGACGAGCCTACATGCATTGATCGCCGCTATCCTCGCGCCATACCGCCATGGAGCTGACGAGCATCCCCGCTTCGCGATCAGTGGCATCGATATGCCGGTGCCTTCAGCGATGATCACGCCGCTTTCTCTTTTGCTACACGAATTCGCCACCAACGCTGCCAAACATGGCAGCCTCTCGGCGGCCGCCGGCTCCATAGAGATCGCTTGCTCCAATAGCGACGGTAAGGTGACTGTCCAATGGAGGGAGGTAGGAGGACCATCTCCGGTCGCAACCGAAGACGAAGGTTTCGGGAGCCGCTTGATCCGCGCCGCGGCGAGTGAGCTTGGCGGATTCGTACGAGGTTGGGACCCGGCCGGAATTGTCCTTGAGATCACGATCGATATTGGAAGATTCTCGGCCTGATGCCCGAGCCGCTTGTCAGCGCAGCAGCCCTTCGCTCTCAAAATCGTCCCAACCGCGCAGTTTGGCCTTCGAGCTTTCGTCTCGCCCATTCCTTGCTGAATGGGGAGCCTCACGCCCCCTCTTCTGCGCGCGCTTAAATGCCGCCTTTGCGGCAGCGCGTCGCCGGTTCTCGGCGCGGGTGGCGGCGTCGTGCTCGCGCCAGACGGTGACCAGGTCGCGGTCGAGCACATCCTCGATGTGGCGTGGGTCGAACACGTGGAATGTGATCTTCCTGGCGCGGCCGCGAAGGTTGACCGTTCTGGTCCCCGCGCTCTCAAGTCGACCGTCCTTCAGCCATCGGTGCCGCTCGCCAGAGGAGATCGTCAGGATGTCCTCGATTTCACGGGGAATCACGGGTAGGTCTTCGATGTCCTGCATGGCTTTGGACACGATCGCCGTTGCCGCATCGACATCTGCCTCAGAGGCCTCCGGCAGTCGCAAGGTCAGCACCCGGGATTCGATGTGAAGCAAGTTTCTGAGCGCAGGCGGCAGACGCGAGCGGATCTCGAGGAAAATGCCCCTCGTCCGCATGGGCGATCCCAGTGTCGCCGCCGGCGATAGCGGCCACTCGGCGATCAATTTTGCGGTCGGGTCGATTTTTCGGCGCGCGGGCATGCCGGAAAGATAGGGCGTCCCGGCTGCAGACACTACCCGACGCCCCGTGCACTTTTATGCACAGACGCGAAGCTCGGGACGCCAATTTCTCAGTGCGGGGGTGGCACCGATTGTTGGAACAAACGCTGCGCCCCTCTGTTTGTCTTCCAGGCACAATTCTGTGCGTTGGAGGATATCCATGAAACTTCATTTGCTATCGGCTGCGCTCTGCACGGCGGTCGGACTGGGTTTTGCCCATCCGGCGCTCAGTGCCGAAAAGGCGCAGGATTTCGTCAACAAGGCCGCGCAAGGTGGGATCTTCGAAGTCGAGTCCAGCAAGATCGTCCAGGCCAAGGCGAAAGATCAGGCCATCAACGACTTTGCCCTGAAAATGATTACCGATCACGGCGCCGCCAACGCCAAACTGCAGTCGATCGCCGGCGAGCAGAAATTGCAGGTTCCGGCGGAGACGGACGCCAATCACAAGAGTGACCTCGAGGCGTTGAGATCGACGAACGGGTCAGCCGACCAGTCTTACGTGAAGATGCAGCAAGACGCGCACGCCGACGCGGTCAAGCTGTTCCAGGACTATGCGGCCGACGGCGACAACACGGATCTCAAGGCATTCGCACAGCAGACATTGCCGACACTCAAGATGCATCAGGAGATGATCGAAAAGATCGCCTCCGGCAAAACCGACAATACGGCAACGACCAGCACCGCACCCGCAGCGACAGACACAGACCAGAACGCATCCGCTCCGGTGCCTGGAGCGAACAGCTTTACGGAAGCCCAGGCGAAATCACGGATCCAGGATGCCGGCTTCGCCAATGTCAGCACATTGACGAAGGACGACCAGGGCATCTGGCGCGGCACCGCCGAGAAAGACGGAAAGCAGGTAGCCGTAGCGCTCGATTTCAAAGGCAACGTGGTTGCCGGCGCTCAATAACCGAACTCAGACGATGGAGTGAAACATGACGACTGTCACCGGACTTTTCGATGACTATCAGGACGCGTCCGACGCAGTAAGCGAGCTGGAAGCGATTGGCGTGCCGAGAGACGACATCAGCATCGTGGCGAACAATTCCGACAATTGGTATCGGGGGGACGAGACCTCGGAAGCCGGCGACGATGCCGCGGCCGGCGCGGGCCTGGGAGCGCTCGTGGGCGGCGCAGGCGGCCTTCTTACCG
>NZ_RZOI01000723.1:0-3036 GCF_004022645.1 Mesorhizobium sp. M4A.F.Ca.ET.020.02.1.1
ATCGATGACCATCTTGCCGAAATCGACCTGGTCGACCGAGGTCAGGATCACCACCGGAATGGAGGACATGCGGCTGTCGGCGGCAATGGCCTTGGCGACGTCGGCGCCGCTCATGCCCGGCATCTGGTAGTCGAGGATGATGCAGTCGACAGCGGCGCCGAGCTGGCTGGCGCGGTCGAGGAAGGCGAGGCCGACGGCGCCGCTTTCGGCGGCGGCGCAGTCGAAGCTCCAGCTCCGCAACTGTTCCAGCAGGATCTCGCGGTTGACCGGATTGTCGTCGATGACCAGCACGCGCGCGCCGGTGACGTCGACCGGCACGATCTCGTCGCGCGCATCCTGGCTGTGCGCTGGCAGCGGCACGGCGAACCAGAAGACCGAGCCGCGGCCGATCTCGCTCTCGACGCCGATCTTGCCGCCCATCAGATCGACGAGGCGGGCAGCGATCGCCAGGCCAAGGCCGGTGCCCTCGTGGCGGCGCGTCGAGGAGCCGTCGACCTGCGCGAATTTCTCGAACACGCTCTGCAGCTTCTCGGCCGGAATGCCGATGCCGGTATCCTCGACACGAACCTTGAGCTGGACGACGCCGTCCGTCACTTCGCCGCCGACATCGACCAGCACGTGGCCCTTCTCGGTGAACTTCACCGCGTTGCCGACCAAATTGGTGACGATCTGCCTGAAGCGCCCGGCATCGCCGACGACGAAGGACGGCAGCCGCGGATCGACACGCACGATGAGCTCGATGTTCTTCTCTGCGACGCGCGCCGACACCAGCGTCGCCACGTCCTCGACCGCTTCCGACAGACGGAAAGGCGCCGGGTCGAGCATCATCTGGCCGGCGTTGATCTTGGAGAAGTCGAGGATGTCGTTGATGATGGTGAGCAAGGCATTGCCGGATTTGACGATGACGTCGGTGAAGGTCTTCTGACGCGTGGTCAATTCGGTCTTGGCCAGAAGCTCGGCCATGCCGAGCACGCCATTCATCGGCGTGCGGATCTCATGGCTCATATTGGCCAGGAATTCGGACTTGGCGCGGTCGGCGGCCTCGGCCTTGAACAGCGATGCCGCGGTCTCGGCAAAGGCGCGGCGGATCGCCTTTTCCATCGGCCTGAAGACCCAGAAGGCGACGATGCCAAGCACCGCGAACAACAGGCAGCTCGCCCACAGAAGCAGCCTGTCGCCGGCCGCGTCGGCCAGATGACGCTCATTGTCCATGGCGGTGCGGACGCGGACCAGCATCGGCTGCGCAAACAGGTCGTTCTGGTTGCGGATCTCGCGATAGCTCCATTCGTCGACCTTCTGCGCCACCGACATCAGGTTGAAGTTGCGCACCATGTCGCGCGCCGACCAGAACAGGTCGCCGTTCACGGAAGCGGAATCGAGCTCGTTGAGGGTGTTCTTCGACAGGCGCGGCCGCAGGGCGGCGAGCCTGGCGGTGAGGGTCTCGACCTCGCCGGAAAGTCGTTCCGAATGGCCACGTGCCGACGCCACCAGGCCATCGCGCGTCTCGGCGCGCCAGGTGGTGCCGGTGGTCTCGGCGAAATTGGTCGCGTTGCGCAGGTCGCGGCCGAAAATGACCAGATTGCCGCTCAGCGCGTCGACGTCATGACGAAAGGAGTTGACGCGGTTGAGCGCAAACATGACCACGGCGGAGGCCAGCGCGAAGATCAGCAATCCAGACAGATAACGGATCCGGATCGACCGGATGAACGAAGAATATTCCGGCATGCGCAACCCCAACACATACGCATAATTTTAATTGTCGGGATTACGCTTGATTTACATTAAGATTTCGTTCGCGTGGCAGTCGCCGCGCAGTTTGCTGAGAACGTCAAAATGCGGGCATTGCGCTTTTCGGCGATCGGTTTCGCTTCTGTGCTGCTGTCGACCTTCGCCTGGTGGGTCGTCGCCCCAAGTAGCGCGGCGGCAGCCACGACCACGAACCTCCCTGAATTGTGCCGACAGGTGAAGAACGACGACACCATCCGCCCCTATTCGCACGATCTTTACGACGGCACGGCCAAGGCGTTCAAAAGGCTGTTTCCGGACGCCAATGGCGCACCGCAGGAGTCCGAATTGCAGGCACAGGCCAACTATCGCTGCATGAACGGCAAGGTGCTGGTCTGCTTCGTCGGCGCCAACCTGCCTTGCGCCAGGATGAACGCCGCGCGCGACAATCCCGGCGCGGATGAATTCTGCAAGGCCAACCCGAATGACGACGTCGTACCGGCCTTCGTGACCGGCCACGACGCTGTCTATTACTACAAATGCCGGAACGGCAAGGCGGTGATCACCGGCAATCCGTGGCAGCTCGACAAGCGCGGCTTTGCCGTCAAGCTGTGGACCACGCTTCCCGGCAACTGAGGCCGGCTAGACTAGACGGAAAGCATCACCTTGATCGCACGGCGTTCGTCCATGGCGCGGTAGCCTTCGTCGACTTCCGCCAGCGGCAGCTGCAGGTCAAAGACCTTGCCGGGCTTCATCCTGCCCTTGAGCACGCGGTCAATCAGGTCAGGCAGGAAGCGGCGGACGGGCGCCGGGCCGCCCAGCATGCGTTTTTGGCCGAAGAACAGGTTCTGGCCGTCAAAGGTGACGCCATGCGGCACGCCGACATAGCCGATCGTGCCGCCGGGGCGCGAGCAGGCCAGCGCCTGATCGAACGATTCCCGCGTGCCGACGCATTCCAGCACCGAGTCGGCGCCAACGCCTCTGGTGAGTTCCTTGATGCGCGCTACGCCGTCCTCGCCGCGCTCGGCCACGATGTCGGTCGCGCCGAACTCGCGGGCGAGTTTCTGGCGGCTTGCATGGCGGCTCATGGCGATGATGCGCTCCGCCCCCATCTCCTTCGCCGCAAGAACGCCCATCAGGCCGACGGCGCCGTCTCCGACCACGACGACCGTCGATCCTTGCCGCACCTCGGCCGCGTCGGCCGCATACCCCCCGGTGCCGAGCACGTCTGACACGGCCAAAAGGTCAGGCACCAGTTCGGCCGGCGGAACCTCGGCGGTAGCCACCAGCGTGCCGTCGGCCGAACTGGTG
>NZ_RZOI01000724.1:0-3005 GCF_004022645.1 Mesorhizobium sp. M4A.F.Ca.ET.020.02.1.1
GTGTGGGTTGGAGTGAGCTTGCGGTGAACGGGTACGATCGATCCATCTGCGTCGATCGTAAGCGCGCTGTTGTAAAGCAGCGCGGCGCTCGGCCGAGCGCGCTCATTGAGGCCGATCACCACGCACACCCCATTGTCACGCGCGGCGTCGCAGAGGGCCTGGACGTGAGGGCCGGGAACGGTGGCGCTTGCGGCCACCAGCTTCTGGAACCAGTGCCGCGCCTCCGGATCGTTCCAGCCGGCTAACCCGAAAACCCAGGCCGGATAGCCCCCGAGCCAGGTTTCGGGAAACACTACGAGATCGGCGCCTTGTGCCGCTGCGGCCTCGATCTCCGCTTTCGCAGTGGCGATGCCCGCGTCGAGATCGAGAAGGTGCGGGGGCCTCTGGCTGATGTAGATGCGCGTCATATTCTACCACCCCGTCAGCACGCGGACCGTGACCCAGACCCAGGCAAGAGCGAAAGTCGACAAGGCGGCGAAGTCGCCGACACTTGCAACCTTGTATCGCTGCGGAAAATCCGGCCACCAGCCCATCGCACCCGTCGAGATGACGGTATAGAAGCCGGTGACCAGCAACACCAAAGACGCATAAGAGTCGACGACGCCTGTCGCCTCCGCGGCGAGGAAGATGCCGCCGAGCACCAAAGCGTCGACGTGGCCCTGCCGCAGCCGCGCGAAGTTTCTGATGTATGCCCAGCCTGCCGGGCGCTCGAGCGACAGATACATGAGGATACCGGAGCAGCCTCCCATCGACAGCAGCAGCAGGCCGCCTTTGCCAAGAATGCCCATTTCTATTCCGCAGCCAGGTTCTTGCGACGCCACGCGCCGATGTAGATCACAGCCAGCGCGGCAACGACCGCAAAGACCCAGATCGCCGCCCAAACCTGCCAAACCGGAGCATTTGGCGGCGCCAGTTCGACGCGTGGCCAAGCTATGTTGATGGTCTCGAACAGCAGCCAGACCAAGGCGGCGACGTTGACCGGCGTGCCGAGCGCGCCGAGACGCAACGAGCCCTCGGGGCGCCACTTGCCGCTGAGGCGGGCGTAGAGCGCCGCCGCCACGACCAGCAGGAACGTTATATAGAGGCCTGCGGTGCCGAAGCTGATCATCGTCCCGACAGCCCCTTCGTTGAAGCCGAGAAGCAGGCAGGCCGAGGCGATGAGCGTCATGCTCGTCATGGCGACCAGCGGAACCTTTCTGCCTTCGCTGACCGAAGCCAACTTCCGGGAGAACGGAAGCACGCCATCTCGGGCGAGACTGAAGATGACGCGGCCAAGATAGGCTTGCATGGAAATGCAGCAGGCGAAAAAGGTGATCGCCACCACCGCCAGAAACGGCATTCGCGACCAATCACCCAGCGAGGCGACCACCGTCGCCGTGACCGGATCCATTTCAGAGCCCGAGATCACGGCCTGGAGGTCACCGGTCGCCAGGATGACGGCAACGGCGACCAAAACCACTGCGATGCCAACGACCGCCGTGGCGGCAAGGATGGCACGCGGAACGTTCGCGCCCGCGCCGGTGGTCTCTTCGGCGACCGACGCGCTCGCATCGAAGCCGACGAAGGCCCAACCGCAGACGGCGAGCGTGGCAAGCGCTGCTCCGAGCGAGGTCGGAGCCCCCATCGAACTGAAGAGGACGGTGGCATCGTGGATTCGGAAGAACACCAGCAGCATCGAGCCGATAAGCATCGAAGCGATTATCTCGGCTGCGATGCCGAAGTTTACCGCCACGCGAACGACCTGGACGCCGCCGGCATTGACCAGCAGGGAAGCGAGCAGCACGCAGAACGAAAGCAGCATGTGCCCGCCCGGCGAGGGCTGAAGACCGAGCAACTGCGCGAACCACGGCGCCGCAAGGAACGCCACGGTGGCGAGCGCCGCCGATACGGCAACGAGGTATATGAGGCCTGTGAAGATGCCCGCGTCCGGGCCGATCAGCCGGCGCACCCACTGATAGGGCCCTCCTGCAATCGGGAACTCGGATGCGAGTTCCGCATAGACCACTGCCACCAGCACCTGGCCGACCAGGGACAGTACCAGCAGCCACACCCACACCGGCCCGGACAGGTTCATCCCGAGTCCGAAGATCGCATAGAGACCGACCACCGGTGCGACGGTGGCAACGCCGATAGAAAATGTCGAAAAGACGCCGAGTCCGCGCCGGAGCTGCTGTCGATAACCCAGCTCCTGCAACCGTGAAGCGTCCGAGCTCACTCGATCCAAGATCCCCTCCCTATCAATCGATAGTCTACCTATCATATGATAGGCTTGGATTGTTTTGTCAATCGGCTCACGACTCGCGACGTCGCGATGCTTGCTTGCAGCAGCTCTTCTCAAGTCCGATGAGGTTCAGGGGCGCTTTCGCCGCTGGCCATCGACGCACTACGCCAGGATCCGTAGGACCTATTGCGGCGGTCGTGGCCTTAGGGGCGAGTCAAGTCGGTAGAATTTGAAAAGGATTGATAATCAAATGCTTGGCGAGGCACCGGCTTGGTGCTCGTCGCGGCCGCTGTTGCCCATGCTTTCTGGCGCCTCGTCCTGTTATCCGCCGCGCGTTGGCGGCGCGCTGCATGTTTGAACCGGCGATCAACACCCTGCCCCGGCGCGACCATCCGGCCGGGGCAGGATCAGCGCCTAATGGCTAAAGCCGGAACCAGATCCAGACGCGCCGGCGATAGCAGCGCCTGCGCAGGCGGCCGTACCGCCAGTAGGTGCGGCAGTAACGTCTCCAGGCGCGCCGCCGTCTCCTGCGCCGGCGCCAATAGCGATGCGAGACGGTTTGCAGATCCGCTTCGGTGCCGTCGTCCTCCCAGGCCTGCCTGTCCTGCGCCTCGAGCTCGTCGAGGATACCGCTTCCCGCGTCCGGAATGCCGGCCACGGCGCTGATGGGCCGAACCGCGCTGACGACTGCGGCCGCCCCCGCCAAGCCCAGCATTCCCGTCAAGAATAATCGGCGATCCATGAAAACCTCCCAATCTGCCAATCAGTGAACCGGGTCCACGAA
>NZ_RZOI01000725.1:0-3002 GCF_004022645.1 Mesorhizobium sp. M4A.F.Ca.ET.020.02.1.1
TCGCATGGCAGGACAGCCGCTACACCGTCGGGGTGTTCGTGCAGGCGAATTTCGGCAAGCGGCGCAATTTCACCCTGCGCGGCCAGCGCGTCGGGCCGGATCTCGCCGAACCGGCGATCCGCGAAGGCACACCGCGCGCCGAAAAGGGCTCGATCATCGCCATCGTCGCCACCGACGCGCCCTTGCTGCCGCATCAGATGAAGCGGCTGGCGAGGCGTGTCCCGCTCGGCATCGCCATGACCGGCGGCTACGGCTACCACAGTTCGGGCGACATTTTTCTCGCCTTCTCTACCGCCAACCCGGAGGCCGCGCTGGCGCCGTCAGGCCGGATCGCGCATGCCGATTTCGTCCCTGACGTCGATATCGATCCGTTTTTCGATGCGGTGGTGCAAGGAGTGGAGGAAGCGATCCTCAACGCGCTGGTCGCCAATGAGGACATGACAGGGCGGGACGGCAATTTCGTGCCGGCGCTGCCGAAGGCCTGGCTTCAGGCCAGATTCCCGAACCAGTAGGCGCTGCCTGGGACAGGCGTCCCTCGCCCGGCTGCTCCGGGCCGGGCTATCACTCGGACGGCTTATCCGGATTGGTCTCTTGCTCGCTGGCCTCGGCGGCCTCTTCGAGGCGCGATGCGATCAATTCCTTGATGTCGCCGACCTCTTCCTGGATGTCCTCCAGAAGAATGCCCTCCTCGGCCGCCTTGGCCGCGCACTCCTTGGCAAGGGTCTCGGCCTGCGTCTCGATCTTTGCCGGCGAGTGCTGGCAGTGAACCTTCTCGCCAATCCACTCCCGCAAGAACTCGATCGCATGTTCACTCATACTGCTTTTCCCTAGCGGCTATGCCGGTTGGTAATCATAAACGTCGGCATCCCGCAAAGGATGCATGCTCCCATTCCAGCCGAGTCGGCCTCGCCCGGCAAGTTGATCTTGCCCGAGGTCCACAGGGTGCGAGAGGTGGGAAGGTTCAAGGAACACGTTCTGATCGTTGAGGATGATGGTGGCGGTGGCTGGGATACCCAGCATCATACTATTGTTTCTATTTTGCTTTTCCGGTTTTCAGACCGATTTGCATCACAATAGAGGTCAGCACATTCGCAGCGCCGTCGACCGCACAATACCCAGGGCGCGTCGCCGAAGCCGCCGGTATATAGAGATATCCTCATGCGATGTCGACTCTCCTGGTTCCAGTGCTTCTTTCCGCCGCAATGAGGGGGCCGCCGGGGGTGCTGCGTACCTATCGCTCGAAAGACTCTCCGAGCGAAGCCACGCCGTTGAGCTTGAGCAGGCGCCGGTTCGACGAGATGATGCCAAGTACGATGATTGTCACGAGATAGGGCAGGCTCGACAGAAGTTGCGAGGAAACGCCCAGCCCGGTCGCCTGGGCCGCCAGGCTTGCCAGGGACACGGCGCCGAAGAGGCAGGCGCCGAGGAAGATCCGGCTGGTGAGCCATGTGCCAAAGACGACGAGCGCAATCGCAATCCAGCCGCGCCCGGCGATCATGCCATCGGCCCACAGCGGCGTGTAGACCACGGCTGCGTAGGCGCCGGCGAAACCCGCCAGCACACCGCCGAAGGCGACGGCTGCGAAGCGTACGGCGATCACCGGATAGCCGAGCGCATGCGCCGCCTTGGGGTTCTCACCGACGGCGCGAACGACGAGGCCGGTCTTGGTGTAGGCGAACATCGCCCAGATGGCGACGGTCGCGGCAAGCGAAAGCCACACGACAACGTCCTGGGCGAACAGGCCGCCGAAGACCGGGATATCCGCAAGCCAGGGCAACGAAAGCTTCGGCAGCCCCTTGACCGTGAGGCTTTCATAGCTCTTGCCGAACAGCGCCGAGAGGCCCTGGCCGAGTATGCCGATGGCGAGGCCCACCGCGACCTGGTTGGCGCGGAATCCCAGCGCGATGACAGCAAAGACAAGGGAAAGAGCAGCGCTGGCGAGGCCAGCGGCGAGGAAACCGAGGAGATGCCCGCCGCCTTGATGGACGACGATGAAGGCGATGACCGCCCCGAGGGCCATCAGCCCCTCGATGCCGAGGTTGAGGACGCCGGCCCGCTCGGCCACCAGTTCGCCGAGCGCCGCCAGTAGGAACGGCGTGGCCGCCGCCAGCATCCCGGCGACGATGAACTCGACGGCGTTCATGACGTGCTTCCGTGGACGGCATGGCGCCAGACGAGCCGGTAGCGGACGAAGGCGATGGCGACGAGATAGGCGAGCAGCAGGCTGCCCTGGAAGACCCGGACCGCTGCGACCGGCAGATTTGCCGAGACCATGGCGTTATCGCCACCGATGTAGAGGGCCGCCATCAGCAGCGCGGAAAAGACGATACCGACCGGGTGAAGGCCACCGAGATAGGCGACGATGATGGCGGCGTAGCCGTAGCCGGTCGAGATGGAGCGCTGCAACTGACCAAGCGGGCCAGCCACCTCGGCCGCTCCGGCGAGACCTGCCGCGAAGCCGCCGATGAGCAGCGAAAGCCAGATCGCGCGCCCTTCGTTGAAGCCGGCGTATCCGGCCGCGTGCGGCGCGAGGCCGCCGACCTGCAGCTTGTAGCCAGCGAAACTCTTCTGCATGAAGATCCAGGCGGCGAGGGAGAATGCGAAGGCGACAAGCAGCGAAACATTGACGCGGGTGCCGGGGATCAGGATCGGAACCATCGCATCATACTGGAACATCACCGATTGCGGGAAGTTGAAGCCGTTCGGATCCTTCCATGGGCCGAGAAGCAGATAGTTGAGCAATTGCGCGGCAACCAGCGCCAGCATGAGCGACACGAGAATCTCGTTTGCGTTGAGCCTGACGCGCCAGAAGGCGGTGAGCGATGCCCACAGCGCGCCGCCCAACGCACCGATGACGAGCATGGAGGGCCAGATCCACTGGCCCGTCGCCGCTGGAAACCAGATGGGGATGGCCGATGCGAAGATCGCGCCGAGGACGAACTGGCCCTCGGCGCCAATGTTGAAGACCTTTGCGCGAAAGCCGATCGCAAGCCCCTGCGCGA
>NZ_RZOI01000726.1:0-3002 GCF_004022645.1 Mesorhizobium sp. M4A.F.Ca.ET.020.02.1.1
GATGGAACGGCGGACGAAGACCCTCGCTCTCCCACGGGCTTCAAGGCCCAAAGATGCTCCGGTCTCTCGTCCGCCACCGCACCTGCTGCAATAGCGGAGTCGGCACGGGACAAGTTACAAAGGTGCCGGCAGGCAGGTGAGGGGCAGCACTGGCCTCGACAGTTACCCGAACGCCTACGTGGTCCGGGCATTTCAAGCTCTTGCGCCAGACCGGTCACAGCCATTCGCCAAATTGCGTGGCGGGCGAAAACATCGACAAGAAATTTCGCCGTCATATCTGCATCTTGTCGCCAGCGCGCCGTATCGGCCTTGATCAGCCGAGAAGCCGGGGGACGGCCCGTCATCTGGCCGATGAATTAGCGGCGCGGATGTGCAACTATCGCACCGGCAACATTGGAGGACGTAGGTCATGGCCGATGCTGGAATGTTGCGGTTCCATGTTCCCGAGCCCGAGGTGCGGCCGGGTGGCACGCCCGATTTCTCCAATGTGACCATCCCCAAGGCCGGATCGGCGCCGCGACCGGAGATCGACGTCGATCCGCGCACCATCCGCGACATGGCGTTCTCGATCATCCGCGTGCTCAACCGCGACGGCGAGGCGGTCGGGCCGTGGGCCGGGCTGCTTTCCGACCAGGAACTGCTCGAGGGCCTGCGCCATATGATGACGCTCAGGACCTTCGACGCGCGCATGCAGATGGCGCAGCGCCAGGGCAAGACCTCCTTCTACATGCAGCATCTCGGCGAGGAGGCGGTGAGCTGCGCCTTCCGCAAGGCGCTGGCCAAGGGCGACATGAACTTCCCGACCTACCGGCAGGCCGGGCTGCTCATCGCCGACGGCTACCCGATGGTCACGATGATGAACCAGATCTATTCCAACGAGGCCGATCCGCTGAAGGGCCGGCAGTTGCCGATCATGTATTCGTCGAAGGAGCACGGCTTCTTCTCCATCTCCGGCAACCTAGCGACGCAGTACATCCAGGCCGTTGGCTGGGCGATGGCTTCGGCGATCTCCAACGATTCGCGCATCGCCGCCGCCTGGATCGGCGACGGCTCGACGGCGGAGTCCGATTTTCATGCAGCGCTCGTGTTCGCCTCGACCTACAAGGCACCGGTGGTGCTCAATGTCGTCAACAATCAGTGGGCGATCTCGACCTTCCAGGGCATTGCGCGCGGCGGCTCCGGCACTTTCGCGGCGCGCGGCCTCGGCTTCGGCATCCCCTCGCTGCGCGTCGACGGCAACGACTATCTCGCCGTCCACGCGGTGGCGAAATGGGCGATCGAGCGGGCGCGCCGCAATCTCGGGCCGACGCTGGTTGAATATGTCACCTACCGGGTCGGCGCACATTCGAGCTCGGACGATCCGTCCGCCTACCGACCGAAGGCGGAGTCCGACGCCTGGCCGCTCGGCGACCCGATCGTGCGGCTGAAGAACCATCTCATCCAGCGCGGCGTCTGGTCGGACGAGCGCCATGCCCAGGCGGAAGCCGAAATCCTCGAGACGGTGATCGCCGCGCAAAAGGAGGCCGAGAGCCACGGCACGCTGCACGCCGGCGGCAAGCCGTCTACGCGCGACATGTTCGAGGGCGTCTATGCCGAGATGCCGCCGCATCTCAGGCGACAGCGCCAGCAGGCGGGGGTCTGACCATGCCCAGACGGACCATGATCGAGGCGATCCGCGACGCCATGGACGTGTCGATGGGGCGCGACGAACGCGTCGTCGTGTTCGGCGAGGATGTCGGCTTCTTCGGCGGCGTCTTCCGCTGCACGCAAGGCCTGCAGGCCAAATACGGCAAGAGCCGCTGCTTCGATGCGCCGATCAGCGAAGCCGGCATCGTCGGCGCCGCCATCGGCATGGCCGCCTATGGGCTGAAGCCCTGCGTCGAGGTGCAGTTTGCCGACTATGTCTATCCGGCCTACGACCAGATCGTTTCGGAGGCGGCGCGGCTGCGCTATCGCTCGAACGGCGACTTCACCTGTCCGATCGTGGTCCGCATGCCGACCGGCGGCGGCATCTTCGGCGGCCAGACGCACAGCCAGAGCCCGGAAGCGCTGTTCACCCACGTCTCCGGCCTGAAGGTCATCGTGCCGTCCAACCCTGCCGACGCCAAGGGGCTGCTGATCGCGGCGATCGAGGATCCCGATCCGGTGATCTTCCTCGAGCCGAAGCGGCTCTACAACGGTCCGTTCGACGGCCACCACGACCGTCCGGTAACGCCGTGGTCGAAGCATGATCTGGGCGAGGTTGCCGACGGCCACTACACGGTGCCGCTCGGCAAGGCGGCGATCCGCAGGCAGGGCGCCGCGATCACGGTGCTCGCCTACGGCACGATGGTCTATGTCGCCGAGGCGGCGGCCACGGAGACCGGCATAGACGCCGAGATCATCGATCTGAGGACGCTGCTGCCGCTCGATCTCGACACGATCGTCGCCTCGGTGACGAAGACCGGACGCTGCGTGGTGGTGCACGAGGCGACGCTGACCTCGGGCTTCGGCGCCGAGCTCTCGGCGCTGGTGCAGGAGCACTGCTTCTACCATCTGGAAGCGCCGGTCGTGCGCGTCGCCGGCTGGGACACGCCCTATCCGCATGCGCAGGAGTGGGACTACTTTCCCGGCCCGGCCAGGGTCGGCCGCGCGCTCGTCGAAACGCTGGAAGCTTGAAGGGAGGCCTGACCATGGGCGAGCACGTCATCAAGCTGCCGGATGTCGGTGAAGGCGTCGCCGAGGCCGAGCTGGTCGAATGGCATGTGAAGGTCGGCGACCTGGTGCGCGAGGACACGGTGCTGGCCGCGGTGATGACCGACAAGGCGACCGTCGAGATTCCCTCGCCGGTCGACGGCGAGATCCTGTGGCTGGGCGCCGAGATCGGCGACACGGTGGCGATCGGCTCGCCGATCGTGCGGCTGAAGGTTGCGGGCGAGGGCAATGTGAAGCCGCAGAGCGATGCGGCGGAAGAGGCCATCAAGGCCGAACCGCCAGCCAAGCTCCCAACCCCGAAACCCGAG
>NZ_RZOI01000727.1:0-2991 GCF_004022645.1 Mesorhizobium sp. M4A.F.Ca.ET.020.02.1.1
GCTCCCAGATCATGCAAAGCCTGCGATGCGTCGGCTCGAACACGCCGGCATAGATGCGGTCGAGCGCGGCGGTCGGGTGGGAAAGCTCTCTAAGTACGAATTGTACGATCTCGCCTGCCTGCGGGCTCGCAACGATGAAGGCCACCATCCGCTCCAGCGCCGTGAAAAGCTGCGCCCGTGCCGCTTCCGCGTCCGCCGGCGCTGGCGCGGCGCTGACGGCCTGGTTTCCAAGTGCTTGCCCGGCAATCGTCTGGATGGTGTCGACGATGTAGTCGGCGGCGGCGGCGCGCAGGCCTTCCTTGCCGCCGAAATGATAGGCGATGGAGCCGATATTGGCCTTGGCCTCCGCCGCGATCTCGCGCGTCGAGGTGCCGTCGAAGCCTTGCCGGCCGAACAGCTTCAGCGCCGCGTGCACAAGTGCGGCGCGCGTCTGCTCGGCGGGAGAAGCTTCGCGATGGGGAGGTTTGACGCTCGTTTTCTTGCTCACGGTATTCGTTTAATCAATCGATTGATTAAAGTCAATCCGATTCTCAGCTTCGGCTTGCCATGTCCGTCCGCGCGCGCTTTAGTGCGCGGCCATGGGCAAGGAAGTCGAACGCAAATTCCTGGTCTCCAGCGCCGCCTGGCGTGACCTGGCCGAGGCGGATATCCGCATCCGGCAATTTTACCTTGCCGCCGCCCCCGGCCGCACGGTCCGCGTGCGCATCAGCGACGACACCTCAGCGGAACTGACGCTCAAATTCGGCAGCAAAGCGCGCGAGCGCGACGAGTTCGAATATCCGATCCCACTTGCGGAGGCTGAAGAAATGCAGGCCTTCGCCATCGGACGTGTCATCGAGAAGACACGTCACCATGTTAGGCACCGCGGCTATCTCTACGAAGTCGATGTCTTCGGCGGGATGCTGGCGGGGCTGGTGGTCGCCGAACTCGAGACGCCGGAAGACGTGCCGGACGAAATGCTGCCTGATTGGCTCGGCCGTGAAATCACAGGCGAGTCGAGGTTCTACAACGCGTCGCTCGCCCTTGGGGGGATTCCGGAGATCGCCGCATGAGTTTTCGCATCGATCCGCGCCTGCCGCTGACCGGCGAGGTCAGGCGCATCCTGACTGACGAGGTCGGCAAGGCGCTCGCCCATCTCGAGATGGCGCGTGAGAAGCCCGAGCAGGGGCTGCATAAATGCCGCAAGCGGTTGAAGAGCGTGCGTGCATTGCTGCGCCTGGTTCGTTCCGGTGACGAACCGTTCTGTCAGACCGAAAACGAGTGCTACAAGCAGGTATCGGCGCTGCTTGCCGGGCCGCGCGAGGCGACCGCCCTGATCGAAACCATCGACCGCCTGGCAGCAAGCTTCCCGGAGCAGAGCGCCGGCGGCGGCCTCGATGCCGTCCGCGACCGGCTGGTTATGCGCCAGCATGAGTTGCATGCCGGCGCAGGTCTCGATGCCGCGATCAGTGCCGCGGCTGCCGCTTGCCGGGAGGGCCTCGGCCATATCGACAGGCTCTCCCTGCCCGACCAGCCCGAGCAGGCGGCCGACATTCTCGCCGAGGGCGCCCGCGCCACCTTGCGGCGGGCGCGCAAAGCGCTGGACAAGGCTGGGTCCCGCGGCGAGGCGGATGATTTCCACGACCTGCGCAAGGCGGCCAAGACCCACAGCATGCCCCTGTCGCTGCTCGGCCGGCTCTGGCCGACACCGATCAAGGCCCGCCGCAAGGCGGTCGATGCTCTGGGTGAACGGCTGGGCGAACTCCACGATGTCTTCGTCATGCGCGCCCTGCTCGATGCCGAAGCCGAGCCGCTCGGACCGCCAGAGGATATAAAGCTTCTCGGCAAGCTCGTGAAGCGCTCGGAAAAGAGCCTGCGCAAGTCAAGCCTCGCCGAGGCGGCCGAACTGTTCGGCGACAGCCCCAAACGGTCGACCAGGAAACTTGCCCGCAAGGCCCGCGATGACCTCGCCGGAGCAGCCCAGGAAGATCTGGCGGCCGCCGCCGGCTAACGGGCGCTGCTGGCGTCCCCCCGCCGGCCCATGCTAATCACGCTCTACCATGACCGCGCCGGCCGAAACCCTTCTCGACCGCCTTGGCCGCTGGCTTGCCAGCCGGCTGCAGGATGAGTCCTCGGGCTATGAGCCCTACACACCGTCCGATGCCGAAACGCTGCGCCGCGCGCTGGAACCGGGCGACATCCTGCTCATTGAGGGCAACCAGAAGATCTCGGCGGTCATTAAATACCTGACCCAGTCGACATGGTCGCATGCTGCCTTCTATGTCGGCGATGCCTTGCCCGCGCCTGAAGACGGTTCGGAGCGGCCGCGCCTGATCGAGGTCACGCTCGGCGAGGGTTGTGTCGCCGTGCCGCTGTCGCGCTACCGCACCTACAACACCCGCATCTGCCGGGCGAGCGGCCTGACGCCCGAAGACCGCGACCATGTCGTGGCCTTCATGATCGGCAAGCTCGGCCTGAAATACGATCTCAAGAATATCTTCGATATGCTGCGATTTTTCTTTCCAACGCCGCCGGTGCCGGTGCGCTGGCGCCGCCGCATGCTGGCGTTCGGGTCCGGCGATCCGACGCGGGCGATCTGCTCGACGCTGATCGCCGAGGCCTATGGCCAGATACGCTATCCGATCCTGCCCGAGATCACCCGCGCGCCCGGCCGCGCCTCGGCGCAATCGAGCTATATGCGCCGCGAGATCTTGCACATCCGCCACCACTCGCTCTACACGCCGCGCGATTTCGACCTGTCGCCCTTCTTCCGCATCGTCAAGCCGACGCTGGAATATGGCTTCGACTACCGGGCGGTGACCTGGGACGACAAGGCGGCCGAGGCCAAGGCCGCGGAATAAATTAGGCGGGCTGGCGTGGTTTGCCGGCAACGGGCCGGCCGCTCGGCCTCGCGCCGCCATCGCGTGCATGCGGCCCGATCGGCATGATCGCCGGAAACGGCGTCGCCCCGAAGGCGAACGTCCATTTGTAGCCGATGAGCTGTTCCTCCGG
>NZ_RZOI01000728.1:0-2981 GCF_004022645.1 Mesorhizobium sp. M4A.F.Ca.ET.020.02.1.1
GTCTCGGGCCGCAAGAGCGGCCGCCTGCTGCAGGAAACCTACGCCAACAAGATCTACTCGAAGCGCGTCGGCACTCTGGTGCGCAGCGCCATCCAGATCACCACCGCCTCCGGCATCTGCGCCGTGCTCGACATGCTCGCCGACGGCACATTGCCGGCGAAAGGCTTCGTCCGCCAGGAGGACATCGCGCTCGACGCCTTCCTCGCCAACCGCTTCGGCCGCGCCTACGCCCAGCACGAGATGGAAAGCCGGCTGGCGGGGTGAGCTGGGTGATCTCCCCCCTTGAGGGGGAGATGTCGCCGAAGGCGACAGAGGGGGTCGTTTCGCGTGGAGCGCTAACCTCGATCTGTCGCAAGGGAGGTCGCGTCCGGTCGCACCGACCCCCTCTGGCCTGCCGGCCATCTCCCCCTCAAGGGGGGAGATAACACCTTTTCAAATATGCAGCGCCTGACCCAGCGCCTTGAGCGCTGCTTCCTGGAAACCTTCGCCCTGCGTCGGATGGGCGTGGATCGTGCCGGCGATGTCTTCCAGCCGCGCCCCCATTTCCAGCGCCAGGCCAAAGGCCGCCGACAGTTCCGACACGCCTTGCCCGACCGCCTGGATACCCAGCACCAGATGATTGTCGGCGCGGGCGACGACACGGACGAAACCATCCTCGCCTTGCTTGGTCATGGCGCGGCCGTTGGCGGCGAAGGGGAATAGCCCGATCTTGACCTCGCCGGCGAGCGCCTTCGCCTCGTCAGGTGACAGGCCGGCCGTGACCAGTTCCGGATCGGTGAAGCAGATGGCGGGTATTGCGCGCTTGTCCCAGCTTCTTTTGTGACCGGCGACGATCTCGGCCACCATCTCGCCCTGCGCCATCGCCCGGTGCGCCAGCATCGGCTCGCCGGTGACGTCGCCGATGGCGAAGATGCCGCGCATCGAGGTGCGGCACTGCTCGTCGACGCGGATGAATTTGCCGGCCATGTCGAGGTCGATCTGGTCCAGCCCCCAGCCTTCGGTGAGCGGCTTGCGCCCGACGGTGACGAGGATCTTGTCGGCGGCGACCTTGGCGTTCTTGCCGTCTGCCGTCTCGACCAGCAGCGAATCGCCCTTGCCGGCCTGTCCCTGGGTCGACACCCCCTTGGCCTTGGCGCCTGTCATCACCTCGATGCCGAGTTCGCCGAGCCGCTTCACCACCGGTCGGGTCAGTTCGGCGTCATATTGCGCCAGCACACGTGGCAAAGCCTCGACCACGGTGACCTTGGCGCCCATCTTCGCGAAGGCGATGCCGAGCTCCAGCCCGATATAGCCGCCGCCGACGACGGCGAGCTTCTTCGGCACCTCGCTCAGCGCCAGCGCGTCGGTGGACGAGATCACCGGGCCGCCGAACGGCAGAAACGGCAGTTCGACCGGCGCCGAACCGGTCGCGATCACCACCGTCTCGGCGCGGATCACCTGGGTGCCGGTCTCGGTCTCAACCTCGACGGTCTTGCCGTCGCGGAAAGTCGCCCAGCCCTGTACGGTCTTGACCCTGGCCTTCTTCAGCAGGCCGGCCACGCCGCTGTTCAGCCGGCTAACGATCCCGTCCTTCCAGGCGATTGCCTTGGCCAGATCAAGCATCGGCGCGGTGAGTGAAATGCCGAGCGGGCTCTTGCCGCCGGCCATGTGCGCCACCTTCTCGAACTCCTCCGCGGCGTGGATCAGCGCCTTGGACGGTATGCAGCCGACATTGAGGCAGGTGCCACCCGGCTTGCCGGCCTCGACGATCACCGTGTCGACGCCGAGCTGGCCGGCGCGGATGGCGCAGACATAGCCGCCGGGCCCGGCGCCGATGACGAGCAGCTTGCAGGAGATTTCTTTCATGTCGACTGCTTCCTTTCGGCGGAGGCGACGGCGCGCCCTTTCCTTCTCCCCTTGCGGGAGAAGGAGGATCGGCGCGTTAGCGCCGAGACGGATGAGGGGTGTTCCAGCGGAGTGAGACGCTGGCTTTCCCTGGAACACCCCTCATCCGTCGCCTTCGGCGACACCTTCTCCCACAAGGGGAGAAGGGGGAGCCCACATCCCTGCTCCGCAACATTCGAGATCAAACCCATCCCCGCTAATCCACGAAAATCAGCGCCGGCGTTTCCAGCAGCGCCTTGATGCGCTGCACGAACACCGCGGCATCCCAGCCGTCGATGACGCGATGGTCGAAGCTGGACGACAGGTTCATCATCTTGCGCGGGATGAACTGGGTGCCGTCCCACACCGGCCGCACCATCATCTTGTTGACGCCGACGATCGCCACCTCCGGATAGTTGATGACCGGCGTCGTCGCCACGCCGCCCATGGCGCCGAGCGAGGTGATGGTGATGGTCGAGCCTGACAGCTCGTCGCGGCTCGCCGTGCCCGACTTCGCCGCCTCGGCCAGCCGGTTGACCTCAGCGCCGCATTCCCACAGGTCGCGCGCCTCGGCATGCTTGACCACCGGCACCACCAGCCCGGACGGCGTCTGCGCGGCGATGCCGATATGGACGCCGCCATGCTGGTGGATGATGCCGGCCTCGTCGTCGAAGATCGCGTTGATGCTCGGCTGGTCGGCGATCGCCTTGACCATCGCCCGCATCAGGAACGGCAGCAGCGTCAGCTTCGGCCGGTCCTGCCGCTTTTCCTTGTTCAGCGTCGCGCGCAGCTCCTCCAGTGAAGTGACGTCGATCTCCTCGACATAGGTGATGTGCGGGATGCGCGATTTGGCGAGCGCCATCTTCTCGGCGATCTTGCGCCGCAGCCCGATAACCTTGATGTCCTCGACATTGTCCTTGCGAGCAAGACCGGAGGTTTTGGCGACCTGCGGCCCGCGCGCCAGGAACGCCTCGATATCCTCATGGCCGATGCGGCCGGCCGGGCCGGAACCCGCGACCTGCCTGAGGTCGATGCCGGCTTCCCTGGCGCGCAGCCGGACGGCGGGCGAGGCCAAAGGCTTCTCGCCTTCGGGACGCGGCGCGCCGGAAACCAAGTTC
>NZ_RZOI01000729.1:0-2980 GCF_004022645.1 Mesorhizobium sp. M4A.F.Ca.ET.020.02.1.1
CGGTTCTGGACGAACTGGCGGCCAGGGAGAAATCCGGATTCCACGTCGAGCTGGTCGAGCCCGGCAAGAGAGCCGACCTACGGCTGGCGGTGCTGCGCGAGAATGCGATTGCCGGCGCGGCCACCGATGCGACCGACAAGCCGGCGCTATGGTTCCTGCCGGCTTCCGGCGACGTGACGCTGAAGGACGGCGGCAGGCCGCCGCTGATCATCATCCGCCCGGATAACCCGGCAAAGCTGGCCGAGGCGGCGGCGAGGAACCTGACCACCATCTTCCGCGCCACCGGCCTCTCCAGGCTAGCCGCAGCGTCCGACTACCGGCCGGAAGAGGTCAGTGTCGAGTTCGAGATCAGGCGCCAAGGCGGCGACGCGCTGGAGCCGCTGCAGGCCTCGACCGTGCCGCGCGTCTCGCCGGGTGACGAGATGCACATCAAGGCCAGGAACGATTCCGACAAATATGTCGACATCAACGTGCTCTATGTCGGCAGCGACTATTCCATCACCCATATCGTCGCCGAGCGGCTGGCGCCCGCCAACGGCTCGCCGGATGCCGGCTTGCGGGAAGGACTGCTGGCCTTCACCGACACCAGCTTCGGTATGGAGCGGATGATCGCGGTGCTGACCGAGGCGCCGCCGCAGAGCGAGAAGGAGGACCTGAGCTTCCTGGCGCAGGACGGCGTGCCCTCGGCCACCCGCGCGGCCGGCGGCTCCGGCTTCTCCGACATGCTGACCGATATCGGCATGGCGCCCTCGACGCGCTCGGTGATGAAGCTTACCGACAGGAGCGGCCCAAAGGGCGCGGTGATGATTTTTCCGATGGAGACGGTGCCGCGCGCCTGAATGCAGGCCGCAGCAAAAGCCTGTCGCAATCGCGCAGCGGCTCTTGCGCGACGGGCTTGGTATGTGGACATTCTGGCGCGGCGCGGAAAGGATGAGGACGCTCGTGAAAACCAAGGTTCTTTGCTGGCTCGGAGCGGTCCTTCTTGCCGCGGGCCTGTCGTTCGCCCATGCCTCGGCAGAGGAGACCTGCGGCCTCTGCGCCAAGCAGATCGTGACCAATTCCGAATTGGCGAGTTGCTTTCTCGACCAGTACGACCAGATCGCCAAGACCGGCAATGAGGCCGTCGTGGTCGATCTCAGCGGCTGCGCCTCGCGCGGCGTGGTCGAGGCCCTGCCCTCGCCGAACAAGGCGCCCGCCGAGCCTGACGTGCAGTTCATGATTTCGCGTTTGCAGCTCGACTGCCTGAAGAAAAAGCTCGAGGCGCCGGGCATCGTGCTCGACCCCTCCGCCATTATCGACCTGGACAGCTGCCGATGAAAAAACCGGGGGGTAAGGTTACGCCAGCGACGGCATCTACGGAGCCGCCGGCGATCAGGAAGGCTGAGGCGCTGCCTGAGACCACGGAGGGTTTCCCGTGGCCGAGCAGCCACGAGATCAAGAAGGAATCGAACCCCTTCACCGATCGTGACTGGCGCATGCTGGCCTATGCCTGGTCGGGCCTTCTGGTGCGCCTGGTGATCATCTTCACCCTTCTGTTCTCCGTCTTCCAGTTCCTGGCCAACCAGGAGCAGAAGCGTGTCGAGCAGACCATGTCGCTGGTCGAGCTATGGGAGAGCAAGGACCTGCAGCAGGCGCAACGGGCGCTCAAGGAGCGGCTGACGGGGCTCAACGCCAAATACGACAATCTGCTCAGCGCCAATCCGACTCCCACCGAGGAGCAGGAGTTCAGGCAGCGCATCGGCATCGAGGCGATGACCACTGATGGCGGCACCATGCCGCTCGCCGATTTCAGCGATCATTTCGACCGCGTCGTCTATTTCCTCAATCGCCTCTCCATCTGCGTCGAGAGCGACCTGTGTTCACGCAAGGTGGCGGACGCCTACTTTCGCGACTACGCCGTTTCCTTCTGGAGTTACTTTGCCGGCTATATAGATAAGCAGCGCAAGGCCGGCTCAGCCAACTTTGCCACGGCGATCGAGGCCTATGTGCGCCAGGGACAGCCAGAGGCGCAGTCCAAGTAACGGCCAGTCGAGCGGCGCCCGGAAACGAAAAGGCGGCGAGAGTTCCCGCCGCCTGTTCAACGCAGCCGTTAGGCAGATTTGAGCCGGCCTATTTGTAGAGGCCGTTGATCCACTCGACATTAGCGGCGTTGAGCCTGACCGCGGTGTTCGCTTCCGGGCCCTCGGCCACGTTGACGCCGGTGATGACGCGTTGCTTCGCGGCATTGTCATAGGCGTAGACCGAGCTTCCGCTCGAGCCCGGGAACGTATCGCAGTCATATTGGAAGTAATCCGTGCCGATGTTCTCGGCGTGCACTTCGCAGCTTGCCTTCCACATCGTGCCCATCGACTTGTCGCCGGGATAACCGACGATGTTGGCGGTGAAATCGCCCAGATCCTCGTAATTGGCATAGCCCAGCCAGCCGAGATTGGTGCCAATGTCCTGCTTCAGGGTGACGATGCCGAGATCCCACGGCACGACCGAGCCGTAAAACCCCTGGTAGTTGTCGATGAAGCCCTGCAGGATATAGGCGCTCTCATAGGTGAAGGCGCCGAACGGCGCGTCGTCGGCGGTGCCGCCGTTGAGGCCCGGCACGAACAGATATTCATCGAGCCACGCGCCGTCTTCATGGCTATAGAGGCAGTGCGCCGCGGTGAGCACGGTGCGCGGCCCGATCAGCGTCGCCGAGCAGCTGCCGTATTTGCCGGTCTTGGGCGACTTGGCTTCGAGGTAGCCGATGGCCGAGAACGGATAGGTCTTGGTGTTCTTGACCTGCTCGCGATCGTCCGTGCCGAAGACCTGGCGACCGGTTTCGCCCTCAGTCAGCCCCGGATCTTCGGTGTTCTGTGGACCGGAAGCGTCGGACCCCTGCCCGTCGGCCGGCGCGTTCAGCTCCTCAATGATCAGCTCCTTCAGCGCCTCGTTCGCCTCGATCTTGATCTCCTTGCCGTCGGCGGAACGCCCCACGACGCCATAGGAC
>NZ_RZOI01000072.1:0-14264 GCF_004022645.1 Mesorhizobium sp. M4A.F.Ca.ET.020.02.1.1
CGTATGCTCCCACCAGGCGCCGAGCGCATCGATCAGCGGCACAAGCCCGCGGCCCGCTTCCGTGAGGTCGTAGTCGACGCGCAGCGGATAGCCCTGATGCGCCGTGCGCCGCACGATGCCGGCGTCCTCCAGCTTGCGCAACTCCAGCGCCAGAATGCGATGCGACACGGTCGGATTGTCACGCCGGAGCTCGCTGAAGCGTTTGGTCCCGTCCTTCAGATAATAGAGCAGCAAGGTCGGCCAGCGGCCGCTGAGCACGCGCATGGTCTCTTCGATCGGGCAGCACGAAATGACATCTTTCATTGGGGACCTGGGGGCGTGGTTACAGAATAGCGCGTAATTTACATGGGGCGACCAGCGTTTAGGGTCAAGTTTCGCTGCGCGGCGTGATCCTCGAACATGGAAGAGACAACAAATGGAACCTATCCTCCTTTACGGCTTCCCGGCGGGAAGCTCGATGGGGCTCGTCGCTGCCTTCGAACGCCTCGGGCTACCCTACCGGCTGTGCCGGGTGGACATGCTGGCCGACATGAAGAACGAAGCCTATGCCAGCATCAACGGCCGGCAGGAAACGCCGGTGCTGATCACCGACGAAGGCAAGGTGCTGACCGAGACCATGGCGATCGCCGCATGGCTCGAGGCCCGCGATACAAACCGGCGCATCAGCTTCGACCCGCGCACGCAGGAAGCCGATCGGATGCATCAACTCATGGCTTTTGTGAACACCGGATTTACCGCCGCTTTCATGCCGCTCTGGGCGGCGTTGGAAATGACGTCGCCGGACCCAGTCTTGCAGGCAACCTTGCGCGACTTTGGTCGCAAGGCCGTTGCCGAACGCCACGACCGGCTCGAGGCGATGATCAACGGGACCGACTTCCTGGTCGGCGATCGGCTGACGCTGGCCGACACCACGCTGATCGGCGTGGCGCGCTGGGCCGAGTTCCACCAGGCGATCGAGGGCGCCGACTATCCCAGGCTTGCCGCTTTGCGCGAGCGCATCCAGGCCGATCCGGTCGTGCAATACGCGCTCGCCGTAGAGGATGGCAGAAAGCCTGTGGGTTCGGGTGCCTGCCTTGGGCATGTCCCGCTGGCCGAGGTGATCGAACGCTTCGCGGCCTAGAGCTGCTATTGTGCGGCGCCAGCGCGCCTGGCGCCGCCCAACGAATACTCCTTATTTCACGAGCGTGATGAGGCGGCTGGCATACATCTCGCGACTTCCAAGCACGGCTGAGCAGTCCGTTTTGATGGATGAGTTTCCGGTCATCTGCACGGTCTTGCCGACAAGCCTCAGGCAGTCTCCCTGGCCGCTCATGTCGGAGTTGCCGGCATAGCTAACGGGCGCGTCCGGCGCGTAGACGAAACCGCTGATCACGGAATTGGCGCCGCCATTCAACGTCAAGGCCGACGTGTTTTCGTGGTTTTCGAAGATGGTGATGCCGGCATAGGGACCGCTGGTGGGCGGGGAAAGGTTCACCTGCTCATTGGCATTTATGTAAATCTGCGCGCCCTCCATGAGGAATATCGTCACCCCCTGGCCGGTCAGGCTGCCGTTGCCCCCGGGTTTGATGGCGGTGCCGCGCATTATGTAGACGCCAGGCTCAAGCGTGATGTTTCCCGACAATGTCTTGTCGCAATAGGTGCCGGGCGCCAGCGTGTAGGTCTTGCCCTTGGGGACCGGCAAACACAACGTGTAGTCGGGGGGAACGACGTCGGCCAGGGGATCGAAAGACGCGTACTGATGCTCGAGCGGCGTTCCGCAGGTGAGATTGGCGCTTGGTGGCGAAAGGCCGGAAGTGCCGCCGACCGTCGAGACGCATGCCGCCGAGACCAGGGCGGAGCCACCTCTGCTGACGGCATCGGACGCGTCGGAGTTCGCGGCGATCACGCAACTGCTCATCGAGACATTGGTCGAGCCTTGCAGGCTCACCGCTGAAGACACATGCGGATCGAGCGCCAGCACGCAGGCCTGTGCACCCGGGTTCATCTTGACCTTGGCCGAGCGGTTGGCCTGCCACGAGGCCGCGCCGCTGAGGAAGCTTGGCCGGCTGATGCTGGACGAAAGCGAGATGTAATAGGCGCTCGGGCTCCCACTGGCGGCTGCCGAAAAGGCGGAGACGCTGCCTGAATATTCCTGCTGGTCGGCGGCGCTCATGTTGGCCGCAAAAAATGTCAGCCCAAGCGACTGGACGTCACCGGCTGTCATCCCGGCTGAGTACTTCGTGGCGACGGCAAGCCCGGCCGCGTCCAGCGAGTTCTGCAACTGCGCTGCGTCGTCGCTGGTGCCCACCAGATCGATGGTGCCGGCCACGCCAAGCATTATCGGCAGCATCGCTATGGCGGTCCCCATGGCGAAGTTGCCGCGCTCGGAGGCCCGGAAGCGTTTCAATGCGAACATTGCCCCTCGCCGAACTCTGTAAAGCTCAAGTGATACGCCAGGGGTCTCTACGAGCAATTTAAGCAAATGATAAAATGCTTGAATTGTAAAATGCTGCACAAATGGTTGGCCAAGCAGCCAGGCCACAGCGGCAGCTGGCGCGCAACAAGACCTGAATATCGGCACGCCCCGTCAGCGCTGCGCTTCGGTTGCCATCCTCAGAGCCAGCGCCGCCAGCACCGTGCCCATCATCCAGCGCTGGATGACCATCCACAGCGGTCGTCCGGCGAGGAAGGTCGCGATCGAGCCGGCTGTCACCGCGATGATGGCATTGACGGTGAGGCTGATCGAGATCTGGGTGACGCCCAGCACCAGAAGCTGCGACAGGACATGGCCCTTGGCCGGGTTGATGAACTGCGGCAGCAGCGAAAGGTAGAGCACCGCCACCTTGGGGTTGAGCAGGTTGGTCATAAGCCCCATCGCGAACAGCTTGCGCGGCCTGTCCTTCGGCATCTCGCGGACGTGGAACGGCGAGCGCCCGCCGGGCCTCACCGCTTGCCAGGCGAGCCACAGAAGATAGAGCGCGCCGGAAATGCGCAGCACGTCATAGGCGAAGGGCACGGCAAGCAGCAGCGCGGTGATGCCGAAGGCCGCCGAGACCACGTAGAACAGGAAACCGCAGGCGACGCCGCCAAGCGAGATCAGCCCGGCCTTCGGCCCTTGCGACAGCGAACGCGAGATCAGGTAGATCATGTTCGGCCCCGGCGTCAGCACCATGCCGAGGCAGACCAGCGCGAAGGTCAGATGGTTGGCGACGTCGGGCATTGCTTGACTCCAGCGCATGCGGCAGGGACGGTCCGATGCCGGCGAGCACCGACTTGTGCCTTGTGCCGCGAACGCGCACAAGGGCTTGCCGGCGCCGGCCGTTGCGCCAGGGTGGCATGCCGCAGGTTGGTGGGTAGTCTCGGCCTGCCTCCGCGGTCACGTCCAAATGGACGTGCGCTGCACAGTCTCAAACGAAGGCACTCATCTCCAACGCTTTTGTAACCTTCTACTTACCGACGACGAGGCCGCCGGACGAGGCGAGCTTATAGGATCGGCACGGCGAAGGACGATCTTCAACGCACCGGCATCCTTTGATGTGCCTTACCCCACCACGCGCAAATTCGACAATTCGTTCGCAATTTCCTTGAAATTGTCCGACAGCGTAGCGCCGGTCGCGTTCCAGAACAGCTTGGCCGGCTTGCTGGGGTCGGTCGGATCCTTGCGGAAGCGCGAGTCGGAAGAGCAGGCCTTCAGCGCGTCCATCGCCTTCTTGTCGCCGGAATCCGTCAAGGACATGTCGAGCGCGACGGTCATCACCATGATGTTGGCCGCCTTGGCGTTGTTGCACAGGCTCGCCATCTGCTCGTTGAGCGCGGCGGTGTAGTTGCTGGACGTATAGTTGAACTGGCCGATGGCGCTCGACGTGCCGGTGAACAGCCGGGTCACGGCCGTGCCGTGATAGGCGAGGCCGGTGTATCCATAGGCGGCATAGGTCGACTTGTTGCCGGCCGGGTCGCTGCTGACCGTCGAATAGGTGTTCTCGCCGTCGGTGAGCACGATGACGACCTTGTCATTGCCGCGCTCGCTCTCCGGCCGCCCTTCGGTGAAGGGCTCGGTGCTCGATACGGTGCGCCAGCCCCAGGCCATGCCTTCCGGCACATTGGTGTTGCCGTTCGGCTGCATCAGGTCGATCGCCGCCTTGATCGCCGTCAGCCCTGCCGCCTGGGTGACATCGGTCAGCGGTGTGATCGGCGTCGTGGTGCAGCTGTAGTTGGGACCGGCGCCGGTCGACAGCACGGGCGCATGGATCGGCCGCGGCTGGAAATACTTGGCCATGTTGGATTGCCGTGTCTTGCCGGTGGTGCTCGACGGATCGTCGTTCCACCAGCTGTTGGCCGCGCCATAGGTGACCGGTTTCGCCTCGTCGGGATCCTGCGTCAGATACCAGTGGTTGCCCGGCTCGTCCGGCGCGAACATGGGGACGAACATGGTTGCCGGGTCGCCGACGCCGGTGCCGATGTTGTTGGGGCCGCCGGAGGCCGGCGCGTCATTGACATTGTAAGGGTAGGGACGGTCCTCGACGCAGCCCTGCCAGCTGGCGAACGGGCCGTAGGTGTCGTTGTAGTCGTATTCGTCGTGGCTGCGTTTGCAGGTATGGTTCGAACGATATTCGTCGCAGACCACGCGCTTGGAGCCGACGATGCGCTCATGGCTGGTGACCACCTTCATGTCGCGGTAGAGCGAGAAGCGGGTCAGCATCTGGCCTTCCTGCTCGCCCCAGTCGGAGCCCTTCTTGTACCAGATGCCGTTGAACTTCTGCGCGTATTTGTTGGTGGCGTTCAGCGTCGTCCAATCGAAATTCTCGTGGTGTACCGGCGACAGCCCATAGGTGTCCATCCAGGAAGCGTTGTCGTTCTGCGTCCCGACATTCACCGAGGCGGCGAAGGGCACGATGCTGAACTGGACCGGCTTGTCGATCTGCTTGATCGCGGCCGCCTGCTGCGCCAGCGTGTCGACGAGCTGCTTGGCGGCCTGCTTGAGCAGGTCGATGCGCTTTTGCCCCGCGCCGGTGCCGAGGTTGCTCATCGAGCCGGAATTGTCGAGCACCATGGCGACTTCCAGCGTGTTTTTCAGCCGCACTTCCGAGCATACCGAGTAGTCGACGTCGGAAGACTGTTTATCGATCAGCATCGCCGCCGCCGGCAGGAAATAGGGCTTGTAGACCAGCGCCGCGCAGAGCTTCACCAGGCCGCCGCCGGTGGTGCTGCTGGGCAGCGTGACGCTGAGCGTGGTGTTGGCCGGATCGATACTGTCGCCCAGGTTGGCCTTGAAGAACTCCAGCGCATAGGCCCTCAGCTGGTCGTCGGTGGCGCCTTCGGCAAGGCGGCGGGCGGTGGCGAAATTGGCGGCGTCGAGCGCGTTCACCACCTTCTGTTTCTCGCTGATCATGCTCGAATAGTCGACGCTCAGCGCCACGGCTCCCATCAGCGGCACCATGGCGAGCACGGTCATGAGGGCATAGTTGCCGCGCCGGTCGCGGCAGAAGTCACGCCAGAAGTCACGCATATCGCGTAAGCGGCCCTGGGCGGGGGGTCTGCAAGGCGCTTTCATCGGTCAGCTGACGATGCGCAGGTTCGACAGTTCGTCGGCGATTTCCTTGAAGCTTTTCGACAGCGTGGCGCCGGTCGCGTTCCAGTACAATTTCGCCGCTGTCTTGCCGGTCGGGTCGGCCGGGTCTTTTCGGAACCTCGAGTCCGAGGAACAGGTCTTCAGCGCAGCCATTGCGGCCTTTTCTGCGGATTTGGTTTCCACGAGGTCAAGCGAAACCGTCATCACGATGACGTTCGAATTCTTTGCATTGGCGCAAAGCGTCTGCATCTGCTCGTCGAGCGCCGTCGTGTAGTTGGCGGCGGTGTAGGTCGTCTTGCCAACGGAAGCGCTGGTGTTCATGAACAGTCGGGTCAACGTGCCGGAGCCCGGATAGGTCAGGCCCGTGTAGCCATACGCGGCGTAAGTCGACATGTTCTTGGCGTAGGTGGCGTCGGCGATCGGGCTGTAGGTGTTGGCGCCGTCGGTCAGCACGATGACGACCTTGTCGTTGCCTCTTTCGGTGTTGGCCCGGCCGTCCGTGAAAGGCTCATTGCTCGACAATGCCCGCCAGCCCCAGGCAAGCCCTTCCGGCACGTTGGTATTGCCTGTTGGTGTCATCGCGCTGATGGCGCTTGTGATGGTGTTCTTGCCCGTGGTCGTGGTTATGTCCTGCAACGGCGTGATGGCGGCAGTCGTGCACCCGGAGTTGGGGCCGCCGTCAGCCGGCTCCGCCGCCGCGTTGTAGGGCTTTGTGACGAAATACTTGCGCATATCCGACTGGCGTTTTGCGACGGCCAGGCTGTCGGCCGAATCCACCCACCAATTGTTGGTGTAACCCCATGACGTCGTGCTGGCGTGGGTGGAGTCGGTCCAGAAATTGCCGGCCTCGTCCGGAGCGAACATCGGGACGAACAGGCTGGCGGGTGTGGACGTTGCCGGCGTCGTATCGTCCACATTGTAAGGATACGGCCTTGCTTCCACGCAGCCTTTCCAGGCTTGGTATTGGGCGGTCGTGTCGACATAAGTCTGACACGTGCCGTGGTTTTTCTTGGTGCAGGTTCGCGTCGTGGCCATCATATCCTGGTAGAGGGTGAAGCGGGTCATTGCCTTGCCCGCGTCGGCGCCCCAGCCGGTGCCCCTCTGGTAGTAGGCGTCGCCAACCTTCTCGATGTATTTGTTCGGATCGACGCCGGAGACGGTCTTGTTCATCTGCGTCCAGTCGAAATTCTCATGATGCACCGGCGAGATGCCGCCGAGATCCATCCAGGTCTTGTCCTTGTTGGCTGAGCCGACATTGACCGAGGCCGAAAACGGTACCAGGGCGAATTGCACCGGCTTGGTGACCTGCTTCATTTGGCCTGCCTGCAGGGCCAACGTGTTGACGAGTTCTGTCGCGGCGGTCTTGAGCAACTCTATTCGCTGCTGGCCGGTACCGGATCCATTCGTGCTCATCGAGCCGGAATTGTCGAGCACCAGGGCGACTTCCAGGGTGTTCTTCAGTCGGACTTCCGAGCACGCGGCCAAGCTTCGGTCGCTGGCCGTCCTGCCGATCAGCATTGCGGCAGCCGGCAGGAAAAACGGATGGTAGCGCAGGTTCGCGCAAAGCTTCAGCGTGCCGCCACCGCTATTGTTGTTGGGCAAGGTGACGCTCAGCGTGGTGTCGGCCGGGCTGACATGCGACAGATTGGCTTCGAAGAAGTTCTTCGCATAAGCCTTGGCATCGGCATCGCTTACATTGGCGACGATCTGCTGCGCCGTGGCGACGCCGGCGGCATCGAGCGCGTTCAACGTTTCCTGTTTTTGGCGAACCAGCTCCGTATAGTCGACCGCCAATGCCACGCCGCCCATCACAGGCACCATCGTGATGACGGCAATCAAGGCATAGTTGCCCCGCCTGTTGTGCACGAAGCTGCGGATCATCGCTCCGAACTTGCGGATCATAGCCTTTAGTCCCCCACTAATATACGACCAAGGTCGTAGTTGATCTGCAACCATGGTCACAGATCATTAAATTTCAGGTTGCGCGAATGCATCCAACCTCAACCTGCGTTTTCAAGGCCCGTTAACCATCGGGCTCGCGGCGAGGGTGCCGAGGGGCCTGGGAATTCAGTCACGAACGCGTGTCCTGCCCACGGTATCAGTCCTGCGGTAGCGGGTGCTGTCTGCCGAAAGCTGGTGACAGGATGAGGCGCTTCGGTTAATGCGGGACCGGCCGCGGCGGACCGTCGGCGGCGGCTTTCGCAACGATCGGCAGGGTAGACAGCATGGCGGATCTGCCAGACATCATCGGCTCGCTCGCGGATTTGTCGGGTGCCTATTCGGCCATCCTGTGCGATGTCTGGGGCGTGGTGCACAATGGCGAATGGCATTTTCCCCAGGCCGCGCTGGCACTGGCCGCGGCGCGCGCGGCGGACGTCCCGATCGTGCTGATCACCAACTCGCCGCGCCGCAGCGCCGATGTCGTTGCGCAGATGAACGCGATAGGCGTTCCCACCGACGCCTATGACCGCATCGTCACCTCCGGCGACGTCACCCGCGATCTGATCGCCGAGGGCCCGAGAAAGATCTTCCACATCGGCCCCGACCGCGATTTCACCCTCTATGACAGCCTCGGCGTCGATCTGGTCGAGGAGTTCGAGGCCTCCGGCGTGGTCTGCACCGGCCTGTTCGACGACGAGGTGGAAAAGCCTTCCGACTATGCCGACTTGCTGCAGCGGCTGCGCGCCCGCGACCTGCCGTTCATCTGCGCCAACCCCGACATCGTGGTGGAGCGCGGCGAACGCTTGATCTGGTGCGCCGGTGCGCTTGCCCGCGACTACGCCCAGCTTGGCGGGCGAACCCTGATCGCCGGCAAACCCTACGCGCCGATCTACGACGTCGCGATGAAGGAGGTTGCCGGCCTGCTCGGGCGTCCCGTCGAACGCTCGCGGGTGCTGGCCATCGGCGACGGCTTGATGACCGACATCAAGGGCGCGGCCGACAATGGATTCGACGTGCTCTATGTCTCGGGAGGCATCCATGCCCGCGACTATGGCGATCCGCTGCAGCCCGATCCCGACAGGCTCGCCGCCTTTCTCGATAAGCACGGCTACCGCCCGGTCGCGGTCATTCCAAGGCTGCAATAGGGGCGTTCCATGACGGAAACCTCACAAAGCTGCGCGCGCATCTCGGCGACATCGCCGCTGCCGACCCATTTGCGCGGCGGCGTGGTGGCGATCGGCAATTTCGACGGCGTCCATCGCGGCCACCAGGCGGTGCTGGAGCGCGCGCTGGCCGAAGCGCGGCGCCGCGGCGCGCCGGCCATGGTGCTGAGCTTCGAGCCGCATCCGCGAAAGGTCTTCCGGCCCGAGGTTCCGCTCTTCGTGCTGACGCCACCGCCGATGAAGGCCCGACTCCTGTCGCTTCTCGGGTTCGCCGCGCTGGTCGAGCAGCCCTTCACGCGCGATTTCGCCGCGCTCTCGGCAGAAGACTTCGTGACCGGGGTTCTGGAAAGGAATCTCGGCGTCACGCACGCCGTCACCGGCTTCGATTTCCATTTCGGCAAGGACCGCCAGGGCGGCCCCGCCTTCCTGATGGCGGCGGGCGAGCGCCACGGCTTTGGCGTGACGCTGGTCGACGCCTTTCGCGACGAGGGCGCCGAGGTGATCTCGTCGAGCCGCATCCGCGCGCTTCTCGGCGAAGGCGCGGTGGCCGAGGCCGCCGGCCTGCTCGGCTACCGCTTCACCGTCGAGGCCGAGGTGATCGGCGGCCAGAAGCTCGGCCGTACGCTTGGCTTTCCGACTGCCAACATGAGGCTTTCGCCGGAAGCTTCTCTCAAGGAAGGGATTTATGCCGTCCGCTTCCGCCGCGCCGACGGCACGCTGCATGACGGCGTCGCCAGCTTCGGCCGTCGTCCGACCGTCGACGACAATGGCGCGCCGCTGCTCGAAACCTTCGTCTTCGACTTCTCCGGCGACCTCTATGGCGAGGCCTGCGAGGTGTCGTTCTTCGGCTTCCTGCGGCCGGAGCTGAAGTTCGACGGGCTGGATGCGCTGGTCGCGCAGATGAAGCGCGACGAGGCCGAGGCGAGGGCGCTGCTGGCAGGCGTGCGCCCGCTTTCGGAGCTGGACGCAGCCGTGGCGTTCTGAACTATCTCTTCAGCGCCATTCCGGTGGCCCAGCGCAGTGTGGAAGCGACCTTTCCGACCGCCGGACCAATGGACGACATCCTGGCCTGGCGGGTCGGGCCTCTCGTCAGCATGCTGGGTTAGGTGTACCATTTTGGCAATGATGGGTCCGGGGCAGGATGATGATCGTCCCTCCAATGAACCGGAAACTGCTGGCGATCCTTGCAGTGGATATGGTCGGCTATTCAAAGGCGACCGAGATTGACGAAGCTGGCACAATCGAGCGCCTGAGAGCTATCCGGGCCGACGTAACCGATACGGCGATCGCTCTGCATCAGGGTCGAATTGTCAAGCTGTTGGGAGATGGCGCACTTGTCGTCTTCGACAGCGTGGTCGATGCGGTGATCTGCGCAGCCGAAATTCAAAAAGCTGTGGCCGTTCGCAATGGTGGACTGCCGGAGCAAGAGCGGATCGTGTTCCGCATCGGGATAAATCTTGGCGATGTGGCGCTGGTGGATGGCGATGTGTATGGCGACGGCGTCAATATCGCCGCTCGCATAGAGCAGCTTGCCGAGCCGGGCGGGGTGATGGTGTCAGGTACGGCCTACGACCATTTGCAGGGCAAGCTTGATTGGCCACTCGATTTCGTCGGCGAGCAGCACGTCAAGAATATCAACCGCCCCGTGCGGATGTACCGGGTGAGGCTCGATGGCAAGCGGCTGCGCCGGACCTTACGCCAGGCGATGCCGCACTGGACCAGGACGGCTGCGGCGGCGATCGTGGTGCTGGCTTTGGTGGGTGTGGGGACCTGGTGGTTCTTTCAGCCCGCGTTACTGGGGGCCAAGCCGTCGGTCGCGGTGCTGCCTTTCAATAATTATGGCGACGAGGCCAGCGGGCGTTTGGCCGATGGCTTGACTGAGGATATCATCACCGACCTCGCGCGGTTTCCCGAACTTGACGTCGTAGCCCGGAATTCGACGGAAGTTTACAAGGGCAAGCCGGTGGATGCCCGCCAGGTCGCGCGTGCGCTCCATGTCGGCTTCGTACTGGAAGGCTCCATCCAGCGGCAAGATGGGCGGGTGCGGGTCACCGCACAGTTGATCGATGCACTAACCGGCAACCACCTTTGGTCGGATCGTTGGGACCGGCCCGCTGAGGACGTGTTCGCCGTCCAGACCGAGATCGCAGAGCAAGTCTCCAACCGGCTGGGCGGTGGCGTAGGGTTGATTCAGACGGCCGGGCGGGCCGCGGCCAAACGCAAACGACCTGAAAACCTAAATGCTTACGACTATTATCTGCTCGGGACCGAGAAGATTGAAGAGATCACCGTAGCCGATGAGCAGGAGGCAATCGCGCTTCTCAACCGCGCCATTGAGCTGGACCCCGGGCTGGCTCGCGCCTGGGTAGAACTTTACCATGCGCATGGCATATTGGCTGGCTTCGGTATCAATCCCGAGAGCGAGATCAAGGCGGCTGCCGATGTGGCCGAACACGCGGTGCGGCTCGATCCAGGCGACGCTGAGGCACACGCCGTGTTTGGGATGAGTCTCAGCCACAAGGGCGACAACGCCCGCGCCAAGGCCGAACTGGATACGGCCCTTCGTCTTGCTCCCGGTTCGTCCGAAATCCTGACGTTCTATACCGGCTATGCGGCACGCTTCGGTGAACCCGAACGCGGCGCTCAGATGGTCGACCAGGTAATGCGGCTCGACCCGAACTATCCGATGTGGACGTCCAACTTCTTCGGCCCTGCCTATTTTATGGCCGGCCGGTATGAGGACGCCTTGAAGATGCTGGAGCGCATGACACCTGACAACTACGACCATTGGAGGTGGGTGGTGTTTGGCGGCTCCCTTGCGGCTCTGGGTCGGATGGATGAGGCGAATGCCGCGGTTAGGGAAACTCTCAAGCAGTACCCCGACCTGACCGTCGAGAGCATGATCAATGAAGTCGGCTTGAGCACTAGTGAGCGCAGCCGGTTTATTGAAACGATGCCGCTCGCCGGTTTTCCGGCTTGCGCCAAGCCCGAGGCGCTGGCGAAACTCGCCAAACCTGTGCGACTGCCGGAATGCGAGGCGGGCGAGGCGCAGCCTCTCGGGCAGCCATAGAACAGCTCCGCACCGGCCAGCCCATGGCGATGGCTAGGCCGGCGAGCGCGGTGACACCGGAAGTGGGCATTGGAGCTTCGTCGCTCCCTCCGCATGCTGCCTCAACGCCAGAAGCGCCTGGTCTTGACAAAGGTGTCGTGTGCTTCCGCGGCGTCCTTGAGAAGCTTGGACTTGTCCTCGCCGCTGAAGAGATCGTCCGCACCAGTTACGTCCGAAAGCTCCAGCGCTGCCAGCATATCGGGGGCGGTGGCAATATCGTTGAGGCTGCCGAGATGATCCTGCAGGCCCTTCATCGCCTCGATGAACCGTCGATGGCGTTTGGCCTCGGCCTTGCCGTTGTAGAGCGGCTCGAAGAACTCGGCCGCGTAGCGCAGTTTCTTTGCGGCGATCCGTACTTTATGGCGGGTCTCGTCATCGGCGTCGATAAGATTGTTGCCGCCCTTCGCCACCTTCTTCCAAAGTTTATCAAATACATCCGAGGCGAAATCCTTCGACGACTGTTCGGACAACATTTCATCCGATTGGGTTCGCCAGTCCTTGATGGAAATCCACTCGGTGACATCGATCATCAAGGAGCGGGCGCGAATTGAAGAGAACGATGCTGCGACCGCCGCATAGGCGTCGTCGCGCACTTCCTGAAGACGGCTTGCAAGAATCCTGCTGGAAGCGTGATCGATCATCACGTCGATATTGCGTGCATCGCCAAGTTCCGCTGCGAGCCATTTCAATTCTCCTCGCATGTAGTCGAAACGGCTGTCGTCGAATAGCGACTTGCAGATCGAGCATAGGGAGCGCAGCCGTCGCAGCGACACGCGAGCCTGGTGCAGGGAGTCGGCATCGCGAGACCATCCCAGCGCCATCTCATTGAGACGGAACTGTTTGAGACAGGCCGCTGCGATGCGCGCGAAAGCCATTGCCACGCTCATCTCGGACGTGAGCGGGGTCGCAGCTGATTTCACAGCACCCGGTGCAGGGCCAAGCAGACGATAGCCTCGTTCAGCTTTGCTTAGCACCCCGAGATGCGCCGGCGTGACCAGGTCAATTTTCCGAGCGAGCGCAAACAGAGCTGCCGGCGAGCCCGCCTTCTTCTCCAACTCGATCTCGCAGAGCGGTGCCTCGCGACCGGCTGCGACGACCTTGCCAAGATCCAGGGCAACCTCGATCGTGGCGTCGCCATCCGACACATTCCAAGAATGCCGTTTGACATGAACCTCGAACAAGGGCGCCAGCTTTGCGCCATCCTCTGCAAGCAGGTCTCTGATCTGCGGATCGTCAAGTATCGGTGTATCGCCGTCGACCGGGCGCTCCCATTCCTCGCGCGTGAACGATCCGGCGGCGGTGCCATCGCCGGCTTTGAGGGTTTGGATCCTTTTATCACCCGATTGCCGGATGCGAAGCGATAGACCGCGCTTGGACAGGTCCCATCCGAGCGTATCGAAATAGATGGATTTTTGCTGAAGAATTGTGGGCGAGGACCCGAACGGATTCTTCTTGAGGAGCGATCCCGCACCCGACCGCGACAGCTCGAACTTCAGTTCCGTTTCCTGCATGATGTCCTCGGCGCCGCGCAACTTCACGACAATCGAAGGGACCCTCCCTGCATGGTGCGTCATAAAGCTGTCACAAACAACCGCTCGCCTTGACCATCTGTGGCCGGACCTCAAGCCGGCTGACGACGATATGCGAGCCGGTACCATACCTGTCAGTCCTCGTTCATCCGATGATGCAGGAAAAGGACACAGGAGATGGCTACCAAAGAAAAAAGGAGGAATGTGAGCCGGGCAAGAGCAGCAGCCGAAACAACTGTTGAAGGCGGCAAGGAAGGAACACCCCGATGCATCCAAGAAAGACATCGCCCGCGCGGCGTTCTTTTCGATCATCGCTAACGCCGACCAGGACCACGGAAAGGTCAAAAACCTACAGGCATTCGCCATCGCAGGCCGAGTGAGCGGCGACGCTTAGTGAGGCGGCACCCAAATGTCCCGTTGCAACCGTTGTCGATGCTTCATCCAATTCACACCCTAAGCGCGTTTCGGACATCTCGAGTTTGCGACAGTGCGGGTCGTTGAATTGGTTGGGAGTCAACCAGTCCAGCTCCCGATGTTACGACTTTAAGTCAAATTTTACCGAACCCGCGCCATGGCTTGAGCACTGCCGGTTGTTTGCGCCGGCGTGTTTCGCGTATGGGGTAACGATGCGTATTGTCCGGGCGATTCCGCTGGTAATGACCGCCGTCCTGCTGGGTGTCCCGACCGCCGGGGCGGGCGAGGGCAGCTGGATATCCGGCGACTGGTATCTGACGCTCGGCGCAACCGGCCTCATCGCGCCGAATTTCGAGGGCGGCAAGAAGTACATGCTCAGCGCCCAGCCGATCATCTCGCTCGGCAAGGTGGGTCCGGAAGCGCGCTTCACCTCGCGCAACGACAACATCTCGCTGGCGCTGATCGACGACGGCAGCGTGCGCGCCGGCCTCACCGACAAGCTCCTGTTCTCGCGTGCCAGCAAGGACGAATTGGAAGGCCTTGATCCGGTGCGCTGGGGC
>NZ_RZOI01000730.1:0-2979 GCF_004022645.1 Mesorhizobium sp. M4A.F.Ca.ET.020.02.1.1
GATGCGTCGACAGCCGGTTGTTGCGCAGCGCGTAGCGCCGGTCGGGCAGGGCGCGCGCCGCGATCACCGAGGACAGGAAATGCGAGCTCGGATGCGTCGACAGGAAGTGGCTGCTGACCGCATAGTCGACCTCGTAGCTGCGCTGCATGTCGAAGCGGTAGACGTTGCGCCAGGCGCCGCCGAGTTCCACCTGCAGGCGGAAGTGATCGTCCGTCTCCACGAGGCGGAAGGTTTCATGCGGGGTCTGCTGCTCGGGTCCGGCTTCGAGCAGCAGCGGCGCCGTCAGCGTCAGCCCGCCGAAGCCGACATCGGCAAGATGGGTGCGGCCGTCGAGCTCGACACGCAGCAGCATGTGGCTGCGCGCGGTAACGGCGTCGTCGGTCTGGCCCCACAGGACCCGCGCGGCAAGGCCGCTCACCTCGAAGCCGAGCGCCGTCAGCGCATGCAAGAGGATCAGATTGTGCTCATAGCAATAGCCGCCGCGGCCGCGCGCCAACACCTTGTCCTGCAGCGAGGCGGGATCGAGCTTGACCGGATGCCCGAGAAACGGATCGAGGTTCTCGAACGGGATCGCCTGCGGATGCTGCCGGTGCAGCGCTTTCAGCGTCGCCAGCGACACCTCGGTCGGACCGCGATAGCCGATACGGGCGAAATAGGCATCCAGGTCGAAGGAGGCGTTGGTCATGAAGGAGGTCCGGCTTGACCGGCTCGATATAGGCACTCGCTCCGGGTCCGACAAACAGCGCGGCCAACAATTGCCGGGCTGGGTCAGGTCCGGACCTTGCCGTTCTCCTCGGCCGTATCCTCCTCGACGACGACGCTGTGCTGTGCCGCCAGGAAATTGCCGACATGGCTCAGCCCTTCGAAGTGGTCGCAGAAGACCTTGATGACGACCAGCAGCGGTACCGCCATCAGCGCGCCGACGAAGCCCCACAGCCACGACCAGAAGGCAATGGCGATGAAGACCGCCACCGCGTTGATCTCCAGGCGTCTGCCGACCACCATCGGTGTCACGAACTGGCCCTCTACCAGGTCGCACAGAAGCACGAAGGCCGGCGCCAGCAGCGCATAGGAGATCGAGTCGAAGCTGATCAGCGCGATCACCGTGACCAGCAGGATCGTCATCAGCGCCCCGACATAGGGCAGGAAGTTGAGCAAGGCGGCGGCCGCGCCCCAGACCATTGGGTTGGGCATGCCGAGCCCCCACAGGCCCAGGCCAATTACCGTGCCGAGGCCGGCATTGATGATGGTAACGGTAAGCAGGTAATGCGAGATCTCGCGCTCGACGTCGTAGACGACCCGCAAGGCCCGCTTCTTCTCGCTGAGGCTGGCGAACGACTGGATGATCTTCTCGTAGAACATCGTGCCCGAGGCGAGCAGGAACAGCGACAGCACGAAGACGATGGTGATGCCGGTGCCCGCCGACAGGATGTTGCCGGCGGCGGAAGACAACATGCCGGATTGCGCCAGCACGACCTTCTGGACGTCGGGCTCCTGCGAGGTCTCGGTCAACCCTTCCAGCTGATGCGAGATCTGCATGATCTTTTCGAACGGCTGCCTGAGCTGTGCCAGGCGCTCGGTCAGCTGCAGGCCGATCGAGGGGGCCTTGTTGATGAGGTCAATGACCGGGCCGCTGAGCAGATAGCCGGCGCCGGCGACGAAAATCACCGACATGAGCACAAGCAGCGTTGCAGACAGCGCATCGGGCACGCCGCGCTGGCGCAGGAAGCGCACGATCGGCGTGAGCGTCAGCGCCAGCAGGAAGGCGAGGATCACCGGCATGAAGAAGGCGCGCCCGAAATAGAGCGCATAGACGGTCATCAGAATGAAGATGCCGATGAGCAGGGACCGCATCAAATGCGTGTCCGCTCGCGCGGCCTCGCGCGGGTCCGGACTCCCTGCGGCACCGGCGCTACCCGAAGCGGTCGGTTCGGCCTTCATCGCTTTCCTCGGGCACACCGCGACACGCGGCTTCCCTGCGAAAACGCCCGCGTAGCTGCAAGGTTCCGTTAGCCGGCAATGACCCCTTGGCCCGGATGGGATCAGGTCACGCGACCCGATCAGGCGACGGGCTCGGCGGGCGCGATCTTCGCGGTCTCCCTGCGGACGATCGGCGCCACCCTGGTGCCGTAGAGCTCGATCGCCTTCATGATCTTGGCGTGCGGCATGGTGCCGATCGCCATCTGCAGCAGGAAGCGGTCATTGTTGAAGATCCGGTGCTGGGCGACGATTTTCTCCGCCACCTGTTCGGGATTGCCGACGAACAAGGCGCCGTTCGGCCCGCGCGACTGGTCGAAATGCGCCCGCGAGGTCGGACCCCAGCCGCGCTCGCGGCCGATGCGGTTCATCACCTCGGCTTGCGGCGCGTAGAAATCGTCCGCCGCCTGCTCGGTGGTTTCGGCGATGAAGCCGTGCACGTTGAGGCTGGTGGCGAGGCTTGCCGGATCGTTGCCGGCCCGTCTGGCGGCCTGACGATAGACCTCGAACAGCGGCGCAAAGCGCGCCGGCTCGCCGCCGATGATGGCGAGCGCCAGCGGCAGGCCGAGCGCGCCCGCGCGGGCGGCGGACTGCGGGGTGCCACCGATGGCGATCCAGACCGGCAGTTTCTCCTGGAAGGGGCGCGGATAGACGCCACGGCCGTTGATCGGCGCGCGCAGGCGTCCTTGCCACGTCACCTTGACGTGATCGCGGATGGCGAGCAGCAGGTCGAGCTTCTCGGCGAACAGCTCGTCATAGTCTTCGAGGTTGAAGCCGAACAGCGGGAAGGATTCGATGAAGGAGCCGCGTCCGGCCATGATCTCGGCGCGGCCGCCGGACAGCAGGTCGAGCGTCGCGAACTGCTGGAAGACGCGCACCGGATCGTCGGAGGAGAGCACGGTGACAGCGCTGGTCAGCTTGATGCGCCTGGTGCGCTCGGCCGCTGCGGCAAGCGCCACGACCGACGCCGAGGCGGCGTAGTCGGGGCGGTGGTGCTCGCCC
>NZ_RZOI01000731.1:0-2972 GCF_004022645.1 Mesorhizobium sp. M4A.F.Ca.ET.020.02.1.1
CACCTGGGACGTGGTCGACGTCGAAATGGACTTCGCCATCAAGGCGGCCAAGGACGGGCTGCTCGAGCCGATCGACTTCGCCGTCGTGCCGAAGGACGATCTCGATCCGCGCTTCAGCAACGAGCACGCAATCGGCAGCTTCTACTATTCCTTCGTGCTCGCCTGGAACAAGGGCGCGGTCCCCGGCGAGCCGGCCGGTTGGGCCGACATGTTCGACACCAAGAAATTTCCCGGCAAGCGCACCTTCTACAAATGGTCGGCGCCAGGCGTCATCGAGATCGCGCTGCTGGCAGACGGCGTGCCGGCCGACAAGCTCTATCCGCTTGACCTCGACCGCGCCTTCAAGAAGCTCGACACCATCAAGTCCGACATCGTCTGGTGGGGCGGCGGCGCCGAGTCGCAGCAGCTGATCGCCTCCGGCGAGGCCGCCTTCGGCCAGCTCTGGAACGGCCGCGTCTTCGCGCTGGAGAAGGACGGCGCCGATGTCGGTGTCTCCTGGAACCAGAACCTCACCGCCGCCGACGTTCTCGTCGTCCCGAAGGGCGCCAAGAACAAGGACGCCGCCATGAAGTTCCTCGCCGCGGCGTCCAGCCCGACCGGCCAGGCGAAATTCGCCGAGGCGAGCGGCTATGCGCCGATCAACACCAAGGCCAAGGCCGAGATGCCCGCCGACGTGGTCAAGGGCCTGCCCGACGCCCATGTCGACGGCCAGATCAACCTCGACATGAACTACTGGGCCGAGCATCGCGACGAGATCGCCACGCGCTGGTACGCCTGGCAGGCGAAATGACGCCCGCCTTCTCGTGACAGAAGCGGGACGGCTTCCGCCGTCCCGCTTCGCAACCCGGGATACCGCTATGTCGGTGGAAATTGAACAGAGCATCGCCAGAATGCGTCTTCCGGCAGGCGTCGGCGGCCTGCTGCCGGCGCTGACCTTGATCGGGCTCTTCTTCGTCGTGCCGGTTTTGGCGCTGCTCCTGCGCAGCGTCACCGATCCGGCTCCCGGCCTGCAGAATTACGCTGCGCTGCTCGGCGACGGCACCTACGCGCGGGTGTTCTTCAACACCTTCCTCGTCGCCTTCGTCGTCACCATCGTCACCGTGCTCGTCGCCTTTCCGGTCGCCTGGATGCTGGCGATCATGCCGCCGGCCCTCGCCTCGATCCTGTTCGGCATCATTATCCTGTCGATGTGGACCAATCTCTTGACCCGCACCTATGCCTGGATGGTGCTCTTGCAGCGCACTGGCGTCATCAACCGGGCGCTGATAGCGACCGGCATCACCGACCAGCCGCTGCCGCTCATCAACAACCTTACCGGCGTCACCATCGGCATGGTCTACATCATGCTGCCGTTCATGATCCTGCCACTGGTCGGCACTCTGCGCGCAATCGATCCAATGACGCTTCGCGCGGCAGCGCTTTGCGGCGCCAGCCCGCTCGCCGCCTTTCGCCGCATCCTGTTGCCGCTCTCGCTTCCTGGCATTGCCGCCGGCGGGCTGATGGTCTTCGTCATGTCGCTCGGCTATTTCGTCACGCCGGCGCTGCTCGGCGGCACGTCGAACATGATGCTCGCCGAAATGATCGCGCAGATGATCCAGTCGCTGCTCAACTGGGGCCTCGGCAGCGCCGCAGCCTTCATCCTTCTGGTCGTCACCATGGCGCTCTACGCGCTGCAACTGCGCCTTGTCGGCTCAAAACGAGCCGCGGGAGGCGCCTGATGCTGCTCGACTACGACCGCCTGGGCTGGCTGAAGGTTGCACTGCTGACCTTCACCGCGCTCGTCGCCGCCTTCCTGCTGCTGCCCGTCATCTTCATTGTGCTGCTCTCCTTCGGCTCGTCGCGCTGGCTGGCCTTCCCGCCGCCGGGCTGGACGCTGAAATGGTATCAGGAGCTGTTCGCCGACCCGTCCTGGATCGAGGCGGCGCTGACCAGCGCCCGCATCGCCGCTCTGACGGCCCTGCTTGCCGTCGCCGTCGGCGTGCTTGCCTCCTTCGCGCTGGTTCGCGGTGAGTTCCGTGGGCGCGAGATTCTGCGCGGCCTGCTGCTGACGCCGATGGTGCTGCCGGTCGTTGTCTTCGCCATCGCCATCTACGCCTTCTTCCTGCGCCTTGGCCTCGGCGGCACCACGGTCGGCTTCGTCATTGCCCACACCGTGCTGGCGCTCCCCTTCGCCATCATCCCGATCGCCACGGCGCTCGAAGGCTTCGACAAGTCGATCGAGGACGCGGCCATCGTCTGCGGCGCCAGCCCGCTCCAGGCCAAGCTCAGGATCACCTTGCCGTCGATCCGCATCGGCATTTTCTCCGCCGCGATCTTTTCCTTCCTCGCCTCCTGGGACGAGGTGGTCGTGGCGATCTTCATGGCGAGCCCCACCTTGCAGACCTTGCCGGTCAAGATCTGGGGCAGCCTCCGCTCCGACCTCACCCCCGTCATTGCCGCCGCCTCCAGCCTGCTGGTCGCGCTCACGCTCGCCCTCATGGTGGTGACGGCACTCTTGCGCCGAAAGTTGCAGACATGACCGATCCTTTCCTGTCGATCCGCAAATTGCGCAAGGCTTTCGGCGCCTTCGTCGCCGTTCATGATGTGACGCTGGAGATTCCCAAAGGCGAGTTCCTGACCTTCCTCGGCCCGTCGGGCTCGGGAAAATCGACGACGCTCTATGCGATCGCCGGCTTCCAGGACCCGACCTCCGGCGATGTCCGGTTGCAGGGAAAGTCGCTGCTTGCGGTGCCCTCGCACAAGCGCAACATCGGCATGGTGTTCCAGCGCTACACGCTGTTTCCGCATCTGAGCGTCGCCGAAAACGTCGCCTTTCCGCTTCGCGTCCGCCGCCGGCCCGACCCCGAGGTCAAGCGCAAGGTCGCCGACATGCTCGCCCTGGTGCGGCTCGAAAGTTTCGCCGAACGGCTTCCGGGCGCGCTCTCCGGCGGCCAGCAGCAGCGCGTCGCGCTCGCCCGCGCGCTGGCCTACGA
>NZ_RZOI01000732.1:0-2966 GCF_004022645.1 Mesorhizobium sp. M4A.F.Ca.ET.020.02.1.1
GGATGGCGACGGCCGCACCCAGCTCGGCGGCGATGATGCCGGCGGCGGCGTCCTTGGCGGCGAGCGAATCCATGCCGAAGACGAGCAGCGCCATGCCGCTGCCGACTAGCAGGAAGCCCGGAAAGTCGAACGGGGTGCGGACCGGCTTGGTCGCGGAGGGGAACAGCGAGGCGGCGAGCAGCGCGGCAATGAGCGCAATCGGGATGTTTATGTAGAAGATCCAGCGCCACGAGACGTAGGTGGTGAGCGTGCCGCCGACCAGCGGGCCCACCAATGGTCCGGACTGGCCGGCCAGCGAAATGTACATGTTGATCTTGAGCGTGCGGTCGCGCGGAAAGCTCGACAGGATCACCACTTGGCCGAGCGTGCCCATCAGCGCGCCGCCAAAACCCTGCAGGGCGCGCGAGGCGACCAGCATCCAGATGTTCTCCGAGAGGCCGCAAAGTGCCGAGGCGCTGGCGAAGACGAGAAGGGCGAAGCAATACACGTTGCGCAGGCCGAAGCGGTCCGCCGCCCAGCCGCCGAGAATGATCAGGCTGGCTACATAGACGGTGATCAGAAGGCCAAGCTGGCTCGGCGGGCGGGCCAAGCTTTCACCGATGCCGGGAAGTGCGGTCACCACTACATTCTGGTCGAGGCTGGTCATGAAGACGCCGCAGGCGACCGTTGCCGGCAACAGCATCGACATCTCGCCCGCCGGAGCAAAGCGGGTGGTGGCCGTCACCGAAGTCTCTGCGGTCATGGAGGATATGGTCGAACTGGTTGCCTGGACGGGCACCTGCTCCGGCAAGAGCCCGTGATTGCCTATCTATCGGCCCGGCTGGCCCAAGCCTCAAGCAGCAGTTGTGGCCGTCCGTAGTGCCAGCCGGAGCTACTGCACCTCGTAGCCGACTTCCTCGCTGGCGTGGCACAGCGCCTTCCAGAAGGAGCGGGCGAAGGAGCGGAAGACATAGATGTCGAACTGGTCGGCGCCGGTGCGCTGAATCTGCGCGAAGACGTCGTGATGGGTGGTCGAGCGGCCGGCGCCGACCGGGAAGGCCGGCAGCGCGAAATCGATGGCAAAGAACTTCGCCAGCACCCATTCGGCCTTCGGGCCGGCGATGCGGATCGCGGTGCGGCCATGCGACAGGTCGGTGACGGTGCCCACGTCCGGCGTGACGACGCCGCTGAACGCGGCCGCAAGGCCCTCGGCGTCGTCGATGACGGTGAACTTGCCTGGCGCGATGCCGAATGCCGATCTGCCGCCGTTGGTGACGCCGCCGCCGGCGCCGTCGGGCAGGGCAAGGCCCGCGACCTTGTATATCGCCGACATAAGGCGCTTCTCCTCGCCCGGCCATGCGGCGAGCTGCAGGATCGAGCCCGGCCGCGTCTCAGACAGGATGACGTCGACGCCATGTTCGAAATTGCCGTGCGAGCCCGGGTGGTACTCCGGCTCGAGCGGAGATTGACGTTCAACCATGCATGCGGCTCCCGTCCGGGTCGTAGAAGTGGTTGGAGACGATCTCGATCGGCCCGAAGCGATTGCGCAACGGGTCCGAGACGAAAGCGCGCGTGCCGTGCCTGGCCTTGCCGCCCTTGACCAGCGCTAGCGCGATATGCTTGCCGAGCGCCGGCGAATAGCAGCAGGCGGTTATGTGGCCGATCGAATCGCGTGGATTGGCTTCGTCCAGTTCCTCGACGATATGCGCGCCGCCGTTGAACGGGCGGTTGTCGAGCGAGACCAGGCCGACCAGTTGCAGCCGGTCAGGCGTGATCAGGCCCTCGCGGTCCATCATCGCCGAGCCGATGAAGGGCTTCTTCTTCGACAGCATCCAGTCGAGATGCAGGTCGCGCGCCGTGGTGCGGCCGTCGATCTCGGCGCCGGTGACATGGCCCTTCTCGATGCGCATCGTACCCAGCGCCTCGAGCCCGTAGGTCACCAGGCCGGATGGCTTGCCAGCCTCGATCAGCGCCTCCCAGACATGGGTGCCGTGGCCGGCGCCGGAATAGACCTCGAAGGCCATCTCGCCGGAAAAGGACAGGCGGCAGATCATCACCGGCACGCCCGCAATCTGGCCACGGACGATGCCCATGAAAGGCAGGGTGGCGTTGTCGACGGCGGTGCCGGTGACGCAGGTGGCGAGGATGGCTCTCGCCTTCGGCCCGCCGATCGCAGCGCCTGCCCATTCGTCGGTCACCGAGGTGACGGTGACCTTCAATTCCGGCCAGATCACGTCGAGGAAATATTCCAGATGCTGCATCACCTTGCCGGCATTGGCGGTGGTGGTGGTCATCAGGAAGTCCTGCTCGCCGAGCCGCCAGGTGGTGCCGTCGTCGAAGGCAAGCCCGTCCTCGCGCAGCATCAGGCCGTAGCGCGCCTTGCCGACGGCAAGCGTGGAAAACATGTTGGTGTAGACGCGGTCGAGGAATTCCGCCGCGTCCGGTCCCTGCACGGCGATCTTGCCCAGCGTCGAGACGTCGACGATGCCGGCGCTGTCGCGGGTGGCCTTGGCTTCGCGCACATAGGCCTGCTCGACCGTCTCGCCGGCAAGGCCGTAGATCATCGGCCGGTACCAGAGGCCTGCGGAATACATCCGCGCGCCGTTGGCGATATGCCAGTCGTGCATCGGGGTCAGCCGCTCGGGTTTGAGATCGCCAAAACGCTCGGCCGCCAGCGAGCCGATCGACACCGCCGTGTAGGGTGGGCGGAAGCGCGTCGTGCCGACCTCGGGGATCGGCTTGCCGAGAGCCTCGGCCATGATGGCGAGGCCCGGCACGTTGGAGCTCTTGCCCTGGTCGGTCGCCATGCCAAGCGTGGTGTAGCGCTTGAGGTGCTCGACCGAGATGAAGCCCTCGCGGTGCGCCAACCGCACGTCTTCCGCCGTGACGTCGTGCTGGAAATCGACGAAGCTCTTGCCCGCCGCCTTGATCTCGAACACCGGCGCCGGGTCGGGCTCGCCTGGCGCGGCTTCGACGTCCGGCAGGGC
>NZ_RZOI01000733.1:0-2964 GCF_004022645.1 Mesorhizobium sp. M4A.F.Ca.ET.020.02.1.1
GGACATGCTGCTCAGCCAGCCGATGATCCAGCCGACGCTGGCGCTGGCGGCGGAAGCCGACGTCACTTTCGTCGGCATCGGCGATCTCGGCCCCAAGGCCCCGCTCTATGAGGACGGCTTCATTTCCGAGGGCGAGTTGAAGTCGCTGCAGAAAGCGGGCGGCATCGCCGAGATCGTCGGCTGGGTGTTCGACCGCGAGGGCCGCATGATCGAGGGCATAACCAATGACCGCGTGTCCTCAGCGGCGCTGCCGTCGCGCGAAAGGTCGCTGGTCATCGCGCTCGCCATGGGTGAGCGCAAATTGCCCGGCATCCTTGCCGCCGTGAACCGGCGTCTGGTCAACGGCCTCATCACCGACGAGCGGACGGCGTCCGCGCTGCTGGCCAGTTGATTGGCGATAAAATCGCGATGTCTATTTGTGGCGTCCGCAGGGATCGTTGCCATCAAGAAAACCCATGTCGCGCTGCAGATGGGGCGACAATTCCCTGACGTCGACATAGCTGCGCCTGCGGCGCGCCAACCGCGAAAATTCCCTTGCCAGCACGGAAAACCAGCCATTCGCAGGGGTAGAAACAAGTCTTTCCTGGATCGTGGTCATGATCGTCAGCCTTGCTATGCTTGAACTGTGTTGATCGTCGACCCCAAATATCGGGATGATTGGCAGATGCTTCCAATCAAACGTCGATCATGACCCATAAAGAGGCCTTATGCCCGATCTCACCGCCCGACAGTTTGCCCAGCTCCCGCCGCTGCAAGCGATCCGCGTGTTCGAGGCCGTAGCCAGGCACCTCTCCTTCACCAAGGCCGCCGAAGAGCTTGGCATGACGCAGGCGGCCGCCAGCTATCAGATCAAGCTGCTCGAAGAGCGTATCGGCGCGCCGCTGTTCCTCCGCCTGCCGAAGCAGATCGAACTGACCGAACCCGGTCAGCGCCTGGCGCCGGCCGTCAGCGAGGCTTTTGCGCTGCTGAGCGGCGCCTATTCGGCCGCGCGTGCGGGGGCCGACGGCGTGCTTTGCGTCTCCACCCTGCTCACCTTCGCTTCGAATTGGCTGGCCCAGCATCTGGGCTCCTTCCAGGTCGCGCATCCCTCGCTCGCCGTGCGTGTCGACACCTCGAACCGTGTCGTCGATTTCGCCCGAGAAGATATCGACATCGCCATCCGTTCCGGCGGCGGCAAATGGCCGGGCGTGGAAACGCATATGCTGTTCAGGGCCGATTTCACCCCGGTGCTCAGCCCCAAGCTTGCGGCAAGTATCGGCGGTGTCAAGGAGCCGGCCGACCTGCTCAAGCTCCCGATCCTCGATCCGGGCGACATCTGGTGGCAGGAGTGGTTCGCACTCGCCGGTCTCCCGGCCGAAGAGCTCGCCAATCGCCCCGGCACCAGCATGGGCGCGCAAGCCTATGAGGCCAATGCCGCGATGGCCGGCCAGGGCGTGGCGATCGTCACCAGGGCCCTGTTCAAGAACGAACTTGCCGACGGGCGGCTGATCCAGCCTTTCGATCTGGTCGGCGACGATGGCCATGCCTATTGGCTGGTCTATCCGTCGGCGCGCCGCAACGTGCCGAAAATCCGCGCCTTCCGCGACTGGATCCTGGCCGAGATCGCCTGCCAATAGGCTGATCTCCAAAAACCGTCGCTGGTAAACTCTGCCGGCTCCTCTCAACGCATCCGCCTGTGAGCTTTCGCGCAGCGGTGCATGGGTCATTTGTGCTGCGCTGCAGCATCGAATCCGGCTTGACATAATTCACGCTAAGTGAGTAATTGCTCACAGCCAAGGCAAATGCTCACTTTGGTTTATGGGAGGAATTTGATGAAACTTCGCACGCTCACTTTGGGCCTGTTGTCGGCTAGCGCCCTTGCGTTCGCCGCGCATGCCGAATCCATCACCATCGCCACAGTCAACAATGGCGATATGGTCCGCATGCAGAAGCTGACCGACGACTTCACCAAGAAGAACCCCGACATCCAGTTGAACTGGGTCACGCTCGAAGAAAACGTGCTGCGCGAGCGCGTCACCACCGACATCGCCACCAAGGGCGGCCAGTACGACGTCATGACCATCGGCACCTATGAGGTTCCGATCTGGGCCAAGCAGAGCTGGCTGCTGCCGCTCGACAAGCTCGGCGACGACTATGACGTAAAGGACATCATCCCGGCTATCGCTGGCGGCCTATCGGTCGACGGCAAGCTCTATGCCGCGCCCTTCTACGGCGAGAGCTCCTTCGTCATGTACCGCAAGGACCTGATGGAGAAGGCCGGGCTGACCATGCCCGATGCGCCGACCTGGGACTTCATCAAGCAGGCCGCCGACAAGATGACCGACCGCGCCAACGGCGTGAACGGCGTCTGCCTGCGCGGCAAGGCCGGCTGGGGCGAGAACATGGCCTTCCTGACCGCCATGTCGAACTCCTTCGGCGCCCGCTGGTTCGACGAGAACTGGAAGCCGCAGTTCGACCAGCCCGAATGGAAGAACACGCTGCAGTTCTATGTCGACCTGATGAAGGCCGACGGTCCTGAGGGCGCCTCGTCCAACGGCTTCAACGAGAACCTGGCGCTGTTCCAGCAGGGCAAGTGCGGCATGTGGATCGACGCCACCGTCGCCGCCTCCTTCGTCTCAGACCCGAAGAACTCCACCGTCGCCGACAAGGTCGGCTATGCGCTGGCGCCCGACAATGGCCTGGGCAAGCGCGGCAACTGGCTGTGGGCATGGTCGCTGGCAATTCCCGCCGGCACGCAGAAGGCGGAAGCGGCCGAGAAGTTCGTCTCCTGGGCAACCTCGAAGGGCTATCTCGAACTGGTCGCGGCGAAGGAAGGCTGGGCCAACGTTCCGCCGGGAACGCGCACCTCGCTCTACAACAACGCCGAGTACCAGAAGGCGGCGCCCTTCGCCAAGATGACGCTGGACTCCATCAACGCGGCCGACCCGACGCATCCGACGGTCAAGCCGGTGCCCTATGTCGGCG
>NZ_RZOI01000734.1:0-2963 GCF_004022645.1 Mesorhizobium sp. M4A.F.Ca.ET.020.02.1.1
GCTGCCTTCGCCACCGTGGCGCCGCTGCAGATGTGGGTGCTGGAAAAGGCCGAAGGCGCCGGGCAGAGCCTCGCCTCCTCCTTCAACATCGCCGCCTTCAACCTCGGCAACGCCGCCGGCGCCTGGCTGGGCGGCGTGGTTATCGCGCATGGCCCCGGCCTTGGCGCCGTCACCTGGGTCGCGGCCCTGCTGCCGCTTTCGGCGCTCTGCGTCGCCGCGCTGGCGCTGCGCCTCGATCGCGCCCAGGCGCTCGGCGAGCCGGCGTCCGTCCGCACGTAGTCTGCCCGGCAAAAGCTCAACCACCCTCTCAATCCAAGCAGGAGCAAAAGATGGATTATCGACGTCTTGGCGCATCGGGCCTCAAGGTCCCGGCGCTCTCGTTCGGGGCCGGCACCTTCGGCGGTTCCGGCCCGCTGTTCGGCGCCTGGGGCAACAGCGACGCGCAAGAGGCGCGCCGGCTGCTCGACATCTGCCTCGAGGCCGGCGTCAACCTCTTCGACACCGCCGATGTCTATTCGAACGGCGCTTCGGAAGTGGTGCTGGGCGCGGCGATCAAGGGCCGCCGCGACGCCGTGCTGATCTCGACCAAGACATCGCTGCCAATGGGCGACGGGCCAGCCGATTACGGCTCCTCGCGCTCGCGTCTGATCAAGGCGGTGGAGGACGCGCTCAGGCGTCTCGGCACCGACTACATCGACCTCTTGCAACTGCACGCCTTCGATGCCGGCACACCGGTCGAAGAGGTACTGTCGACGCTGGACCACCTCGTGCGCGCCGGCAAGCTGCGCTATGTCGGCGTCTCCAATTTCTCCGGTTGGCAGGTGATGAAGTCGCTCGGCCTGGCGGAGAAGCACGGCTACCCGCGCTACGCCGCGCATCAGGTCTACTATTCGCTGCTCGGCCGCGACTATGAATGGGAGCTGATGCCGCTCGGCCTCGACCAGGGCGTCGGCGCGCTGGTGTGGAGCCCGCTCGGCTGGGGCCGGCTGACCGGCAAGATCCGCCGCGGCCGGCCTCTGCCGGAAAGGAGCCGGCTGCACGACACGGCAAGCTTTGGGCCGCCGGTCGATGACGAACACCTGTTCAATGTTGTCGAGGCACTAGACGCCGTTGCTGAGGAAACCGGCAAGACGGTGCCGCAGGTCGCCATCAACTGGCTCCTGCAGCGCCCGACCGTCGCCTCCGTCATCATCGGCGCCCGCAACGAAGAGCAGTTGCGCCAGAACCTTGGCGGCGTCGGTTGGACGCTGACGCCGGAGCAGATCAGGACACTGGACGCGGCAAGCGAAGTCACCGCGCCTTACCCGTACTTCCCCTATCGGCGGCAAGAGGGCTTTGCCCGGTTGAACCCGCCGGCCGTCTGACACCAGTTTACCCGCCGGGCGGCGGCATCGCCGCCGTTCAGCGGGGCAAAAATTTGCCCCCGACCTTTCGCCGAAGAGCTTGCGGCTCCTGGAAGCAAACCTCGATCTACTCAGCTATGTCGGGAACCTTCCACGGTGGCGTTCCCGCGATACGCCCGCCTTTGGCCGCCTTGAAATAGGTCACCGCGAGGTCCTCGTGGCACATGGCGGACAGGTATATTTGAATTGACCCGCCAAGCGGCGTGACCGGATAGCGCTCGCCGCATGCTCGGCCACGAGCCTCATAGCGGCGCTTCTGCGCGGCCGTCATATGGTCGAAGAAACCGGCCTCGCACTTGCTCATGACGATCTCCGTCATAGTGGCATCGCCACTCGACCCCCAGGCGCAGGCATCGTGCAGCTTGTGTGCTTGGATGCAGTCCGGCGCGGCTTCGATATCCTCCGGTTGGATCGGCGCTTCCCCCTTCGGGCACCGCGCCTCTGCCGCGGCGCCGACGCCGCCAAGCGCAAGCCAGATCAAGATCGTCCACCCGATCCGCATATCGACTCCCAGACGGTTTACCCGAACGCGGCTGCCACACTGCGACTACAAGGACCCCGCCGGCGGCACCGCGTCGACCATGACGAATCGATCTGGGTTTTCCCCAATCGCCAAGGCATGCGAGCCGTCGGTCGGAACGGCACCGAGAGACTAATGCACCAGAAACTCTCCATCCACCTTGCGCCACTCGTTCGGCGCGACCAGCGTCTGGTGCGTGTAGGTCACCGAATGCAGCGGCCCGTCGAGCTTGGCCTTCCAGAACTCGATGAAGCGGATCAGCACCGGGAACTTCGGCGCGATGTCGTAGTCCTGCCAGATGTAGCTCTGCAAGAGATGCGGATGGTCGGGAAAATGGTAGAGAATCTTGGCCGTGGTCAGGCCATATCCCCTGAGCATCAGGTCCATTTCGGTATGGTCATGCATTGCAGCCCCCTGCGTCGATCTCCTTTCCTCCCATGTGTGATTCTGCGCTCAGTTGCTTAACTGTCTATTGATTTTTTCTGATCGTGTCGGCCTTTTCCTTCGCCAAAACATGCAGTTAGCAGCGATAGGCCGTGAGTGCTGACAGCGTGCGGCAGTGCCCCTGCGTCATCCCGCCGCGCGAATCCAACGTCTAATGTTGTCGTCACCGCGGAACTGTTAATAATGCGCCCGAATTCGCGGCCGCTTCGCCGCGACACCGCCACCCGGCGGCTTGGTTTGGGGAGGAAACTGAAAATGTCCGAGGTTCATGTCCATCGGGTGCAGCCGGCGTGGAAGAAGAACGCGCTGATCGATAACGACACCTATCTCAAATGGTATGCTGACAGCGTGAAGTCACCGGACAAGTTCTGGGCCAAGCACGGCAAGCGCATCGACTGGTTCAAGCCCTTCAGCAAGGTCAAGAACACCTCCTTCGACGGCAAGGTGTCGATCAAATGGTTCGAGGACGGCGAGACCAACGTGTCGTGGAATTGCATCGACCGGCACCTGAAGAAGCGCGGCGACCAGACCGCCATCATCTGGGAAGGCGACAATCCCTATGACGATCGCAAGGTCACCTATAACGAGCTCTATGC
>NZ_RZOI01000735.1:0-2958 GCF_004022645.1 Mesorhizobium sp. M4A.F.Ca.ET.020.02.1.1
CCACGCGCTTGGCCCGGACCTGCCATAGCCGCTCGCGCGGCAAATCGCTGCCCGGGTTCTGCAAATGGTCGCTGACCCGCTCGACCAGCCCGACGAAATTCTGCGCATAATAGCCAAAAGCCGTCGTGCGCGTCAGCAAACGGACATTGTCCATCGCCTTGAGCTTCGCGATCGCGCCTTGAGCCCAGGCAAAGCCGTCCTCGCCGTCAATCCTGGCGCCGGCCTCGAAGCGCAGGCTGCCGCCGAACTCGGCCTGCTCGTCGGCGAGGATCACCCTGACGCCAGTCTCGGCGGCGGCAAGTGCCGCCGCGATGCCGGCCGCACCGCCGCCCAGCACCAGCACCTCGCAATGGGCATAGCGCGCGCCATAGTGGTCGGGATCCGGCTTGTCCGGCGAAACGCCGAGACCTGCCGCGGCGCGGATCTTCGGCTCGTAGAGGCTCTTCCAGGCCGCCTTCGGCCACATGAAGGTTTTGTAGTAGAAACCGGCCGAGAACAGCGGCGAGGCGATGTCGTTGACCGCGCCGACGTCGAAAGCGAGCGACGGCCAGCGGTTCTGCGAGTTGGCGGTGAGCCCGTCATAGAGCTCCTGCACGGTCGCGCGCACATTCGGCGTCTTGCGCGCGTCGTCACGCACGATCTGCACCAGGGCGTTCGGCTCCTCGGCGCCGGCGGAAAGGAAGCCGCGCGGCCGGTGATACTTGAACGAACGACCGACGAGATGGACGCCGTTGGCGAGCAGCGCGGAAGCGAGCGTATCGCCGTCGACGCCGGTATAGGCCTGGCCGTCGAAGCTGAAGCGAGCAGTCTTTGCCTGCTTGAGGCGGCCAGCGCCGGAAATGCGGAAGGAGGGGGTCATTTCGAGGCTCCCGGCAGCTTCGCGGGCTTCGGCTCGCCGGCCTTGTAGGTCATGATGAACTTGTCGGTGACGGTGTCGCGTACGGCGTTGAAGAAGCGCGCGCAGCCATGCATGTGCCGCCAGCGCTCATAGATCACGCCCTTGGGGTTCGAACGGATGAAGAAGAACTTCTCGAAATCGTCGTCGCTTTCGCCGGCCATGTTGGTCGAGCGCGCGATATGCGCCTCGCCGGCGTTGCGGAATTCGAGTTCCGGGCGCTCTTCCTCGCAATAGGGGCAGCGGATGAGAAGCATCTGTTGTTTCCTACAATTCGCCGTGGCCGGTGGCCGGTTGGTCGCAAAGCCTTTCGGCAACCATCAGTGCGCCACCGCCGCCGCCGCGGCCTCGTCGATCAGACGGCCGGTGCGGAAGCGCTCGATGGTGAAGGGCGCGTTGATCGGGTGCGGATCGTCCTTGGCAATCGTATGCGCAAAGACATGGCCCGAGCCCGGCGTCGCCTTGAAGCCGCCCGTGCCCCAGCCGCAATTGACATAGAGGCCCTTGACCGGCGTCTTGGCCAGGATCGGCGAGCGGTCCGGCGTTACGTCGACGATGCCGCCCCAGGAGCGCAGCATCTTCATGCGCGTGAAGATCGGGAACATCTCGCAGATGGCGTCGAGCGTATGCTGCAATATGTGCAGGCCGCCGGTCTGCGAATAGGAGACATATTGGTCGGTACCGGCGCCGATCACCAGCTCGCCCTTGTCCGACTGCGAGATATAGGCGTGCACCGTGTTCGACATGATCACGCAGGGCACGACCGGCTTGACCGGCTCCGAGACCAGCGCCTGCAGCGGATAGCTTTCCAGCGGCATGCGCACGCCCGCCATATCCATGATGACGGAGGAGTGGCCGGCCGCGACCACGCCGACCTTTTTGGCGCCGATGAAGCCGCGCGTCGTGTCGACGCCCATGACTGCGCCGTTCGGCGCCCGCTTGACGCCGGTGACCTCGCAATTCTGGATGATGTGGACGCCGCGCGCCGAGGCGCCGCGGGCATAGCCCCAGGCGACGGCGTCGTGACGCGCGGTGCCGCCGCGCCGCTGCAGGGCCGCACCCACCACGGGATAGCGCGCATCCTTGGAGATGTTGAGCGGCGGGCAGAACTCCTTCGCCTGCTCCGGCGTCAGCCATTCATTGTCGATGCCGTTGAGGCGGTTGGCGTGCACATGGCGCTTCAGCACCTGGATGTCGTGCACATTGTGCGCGAGCATCATCACGCCGCGCGCCGAATACATGACGTTATAGTTGAGCTCCTGGCTGAGCCCGTCCCACAGCTTCAACGCATGGTCATAGATGCCGGCGCTCTCGTCATAGAGATAGTTGGAGCGGATAATGGTGGTGTTGCGGCCGGTGTTGCCGCCGCCGAGCCAGCCCTTCTCCAGCACCGCGACATTGGTGATGCCATGCACGGTGGCCAGGTAGTAGGCCGTCGCCAGGCCATGGCCGCCGGCGCCGACGATGATGACGTCGTATTCCTTCTTCGGCTCCGGCGAAGACCATTGCTCTTCCCAGCCCTTGTGGCCGCGCATGGCCTCGCGGGCAATGGCGAATACCGAATATTTCTTCACGTTCCAGGCCTCGCGCCAGTAGCTTTCGCGGATTTGCGGCCGGGCATCCCCGCCTCGGCACGCGAGGAGTATCACTAGCGAAACCGCGCTGCCATCCTTGCGCTGTTTGCGACGGCGCTTGCCGTTTTGCGCCGTGACATCCACAGGCGAGCACCAAGCCACGCGGCACAAACCCCAATGCAGCTTTCGGGTGGCTCGGACCGCCGCCATTTGCGACCAAGCGTCCGATCGCTGGAAAGGCCGGCACGAAAGAAGGATGCTCAGAAGATGTTCGCACTGACAGACAAGGTCGCCATCGTCACCGGCGCCAGTTCCGGCATCGGCCGCGCCACTGCGAAACTTTTCGCCGAACAGGGTGCCCGGCTGATCGTCGCCGCCCGCCGACAGGCGGAGCTCGACAGGATTGTCGGCGAGATCGAGGACGCCGACGGCACGGCGGTCGCGCTGGCCGGCGACGTGCGCGACGAAGCCTTCGCAAAAGCCCTCGTC
>NZ_RZOI01000736.1:0-2949 GCF_004022645.1 Mesorhizobium sp. M4A.F.Ca.ET.020.02.1.1
CTTTTTGGCCTCTGCAGCGTCTTCCTGGGTGACGCGGAAATGGTAGTCGTCGAAGATGCGTATCCCTTCGACCATATACGATGTCGCAATTTTTTGGTCGCGGATGAGGAGCAGGTTCTCTCCGTTCTGAAGGTCAGCGGGCTTGCTGAAGTTGTAAGAACCGGTCCACACGCGGGCGTCAGGTGTGTTGAAATCGATTACCAGAAACTTGTGGTGCAGATTTGGCCCGATGCCGGTGTAAGGTTCGACCTTAAACGGCGTCGGCACGTGTTTGTTGAGGCGAGCGAAATAGACGGGTGCAGTGTTGCCATTGGGCTTATGAACGGTGACACCGGTGTTGTTGTCGGAAATGCCGTAGGTGAAACCGGGCTGTTGGTAGCCGCTTCCACGGCGTCGGTTACAGCACCGCCTGTGATGCTCAGGAAAGCCAGGGAATAGAGGAGGCAGGCCTGGGCCTTTTCGACATCCTGGCCGATTTCCGCAAGGCGGGCACGGGCTGTGTCATGGGGAGAAAAGGTGATGCTGGCATCAATGCCCGCCAAGCCGAGCGGATGCCAGTCGGGTGAGGGACCGTTGGCGAACCCATCCTTTTTCCAATAGGCCTCGAACGCAGCCTTGAGGGGGGCGACGGCTTGAGCGCCCGTTAACAGCAAGGCGTTGTTCGATTGAACATAGAGCCCGCGCCAGCTGAAGTTTGTCGAACCGCAGACGGCGCGCGGGACGGCCGCATCCACGATAATCATCTTATTATGTTGGAGACCTCCCATCCGTTCCCGCTTGACGTTGTCCTCGCCAGCGGAAGCCTTGAGCAGTGTCTCGGACTGGGTCTCACCACTTGTCTTGAGCCCATGCTTATCGCTGTCGTCGATGATCATCCTGAGGCGCGGACCGAGCGCGAACAGGCGGTCCATGATTTCGCTTTCGCTCATGTCGTAGGCGACCATGCTGACCGTTGCGGCAGGATCGGCTACTGCTGCATCCAAAAGCGCAAAGATCTCTTTTCGGGCCTCCAGTCCCATCCATTCGTAGGCATCGTCCGCGTCCGGATGCGTCGGCTTGAACGTGGTGCCCTGAGCGACGCGGGCGGGCAGCAATGTTTTGAGCGGCCCGCGAGCCTGATATTTGTCCACGAAAGCCTGGGAAGCCACATACCCCCTGGTGGCGCTGCCGTCCGACGTTTCCATGCTAGGGCACACATGCGACGGTGAAGCTTGCGCCTCAAACGTGGCCTGTGCGCAGCTGGAGCTTCACCGACCTGGCCCTCGACCGAGCAACGTGAAGCGCGACTTGCGTTCTCGGGTCCCGCTACCATATGTAAAAAGACATACCTGCCATGCATCGCCGCCTGCGGCGTTTTGGTCCGATTGGCCTGTTGACAACTTGCCAAATAATCGTACCCTCAGTGCAACGCGCTGCACGAACGTATTTACTTCATTTTAACGCTGTGCCATAAAAAAGGCAGACGGTGATTCCACCGCCTGCCTTCTGTTTGTGCGTACCTGCGGACGTGGCGCCGTAAGACTGCCCAGACCACAGGTCCGTACCGTTGCAAGTCGGTTCTAGTGCCCCAAGGCTCCATTGACAAGCCACAGGCTAGTTGCCGGCGGCGCGCGCACACGGAAATGATCCGTTGCGTGCCCGTTCCGGCCAACCATAGGAACCGACACAGATGCCTGCAAAACTGACCTTTTCCCCGTGGGCAACGGGGACATGGCGCTGATCAACCTCGACAACAAGCGAAATCGGGCTTGTAGTAGATGATTGCGGCCGCGGCGGCGATGGTCAGCAGATTGAGCACGATGCCATAGGGCTTCAGCGCCAGGAGATTGCGGTAATAGCCGTAGGCGATGTTCTCGTTGAAAAGAATCCGAAATTTCTCGGTGTCGCGGGTGTTCTCGCGCAGCCAGTTGTAGCACTGCACATAGAACGCAGCCGCTTCGTCGGGGTCCTCGACTTCCATGTCGCGCGTCGGCGCCGGCTGCTCGAGCTGCTTGGCGAGGAATTTGCGGTAGCGGTCCTTGGTCCGCTCGTCGAGTGTCTTATCCAGGTGGTTCAGTTCGCGATTTTCCGGTCTCCCGCCGGTCGTCGCGAACAGCTGTCTCTCCTTCCTCTTGCCCAGGCGGCGGGCCACATTCGAGGCAGCGAAGAACAGGACCATGACGGCGAGACCGATGATGGCCTCGGGGAGGCTCGGCTGAACCCAGTTGAAGGCCAGCACAATCAGGACAATGACCGGGGCAATCGCCAGAGCTGCCGGCGCGAGGCGCGCCTTGATGGAGTAGGCGTCGAGGTAATCGTTCATGGCGCGTCCTGATGCATGATGGCATGGTACGTGGCTGGAGTGGCAATGAGAAAGGATGGCCGGCGGCGCTCGCTCCACGGCGACCTGCTTGGCCGTCTTGCGGTCGGTGGGCGAGGGACCTTGTTCGGCGAGGTGGCTGTGCCAGGTACCCACATCAAGCAGCGAGCGGCCGCTTTCCTCGAAACGGGCATCGATCCGATTCTTCATGCCCTTCGTTCCAAGCACGAACAGCGTCGGCGTCCTCACGCTGTCTTCTGGCGCCTCGATCAGGTCGACCACCGTGACAGTCTTCATGAGAGAACTGCAGGAGCCGATCAGAAGGCCTCCCGTCTCGACATTGGGAAACCGCGCGGTCTCTTCGCGGATCATGCCGGCGACGTGCGACGACAGACGCAAAGTCCATTCGCTGCCCTCGACCGGGATTTCCAGGAATTTTGACACGGAGAGGCGGCGCCAACTTGTCGATGGGCTATCGGGCTCTGCCACCCCCACGACCAGTTCTCCGCCATCGGCATTGGCGCCGGCGAGGCGCATGAGTTCCTCGGTGGCCATGGCGGTCATCGCCGAAAGGCGCGCGTCGGTCATCGGCATAGTCATGGAGCCGCAGCCTTCCCCGATCTGAATTTGCGTCAGCCCGAACTCGGGAT
>NZ_RZOI01000737.1:0-2938 GCF_004022645.1 Mesorhizobium sp. M4A.F.Ca.ET.020.02.1.1
ACTCCAGATTGGTGTGGCGGGCGCGCATGGCCTCCGGCGAGGCACCGGTCAGCGCCCTGAGCTTCAGCACCATCACCTCGAAGAGCAGGAACAGCGCGCCCTCGAACAGCGACCCCATCGGCAAGACGGAGGTCTTTGCCGTGCCCTGGTCGCTGGCCATGGTCTGCGCCGGAATGAGCAAGGTGAAATCGGCGCGCTTCGTGGCGCTGCCCTCGGCCTCGGCGGTGAGCAGCAGCACCTTTGCGCCTGCGGCCCGGGCAACCTGCATCAGGGTCAGCACCGTGGTGGTCTCGCCCGGTCCGGAGCTGACCAGGAAGACATCGCCCTTGCCGAGCGGCGGTGTGGTCATGTCGCCGACCACCGATACCGACAGGCCGAGATGGTAGAGCCGCATGGCGAAGCCCTTGATCTGCAGCGCCTCGCGGCCGCAGCCATAGACGGCGATCTTGCCGGCGCCGGCGAGCAGGTCGCAGGCGGCGTCGATGCGCGCCTCGTCCACCTTCGCCAACACGTCGCCGAGCTCGTTCAGCGCGATCGCGAACAGATCCGTGCCGGCGCCAGTCATGCGCTTTCCACCTTTGTGCGCGCCTCGAAACGCAGTGGCGATCCTTGCTTCACGCTTTCCCCGAACAGCTTGTTTTTGTTCATGCTATCACCGCGAAAATGCGCGTCCAACGGTCGTCAACGCTTTTGCTGTGCCACGGGCGTGATAGTGTCATGTCAGACAAATCAGCCCCAGGAAAACTCCACGACATGAAGACACGGCATTTCGACCGCATCGGCAATGGCGGCATCGACTTTACCGAGCTCGGCTTCGGCACGGCGCCGCTCGGCAATCTCTACCGCGCCGTCTCCGACGAGGACGCCCATGCCACGCTGGAAGCGGCCTGGAACACCGGCTGCCGCTACTTCGACACCGCGCCGCTCTATGGTCTCGGCCTGTCGGAAACCCGGCTCAACCCGTTCCTGCGCGGCAAGAAGCGCGACGACTATGTGCTGTCGAGCAAGGTCGGGCGCCTGATGCGCGCCTGCCCGCCGGATCAGCGCACCGGCATCGGCAAGTTCTTCGACACGCCGTCGCGCCAAGAGGTCTACGACTATAGCTATGACGGCGTCATGCGCTCCTTCGAGGCTTCGCTGGAACGCCTCGGCGTCGACCGCATCGACATCCTGTTCGTCCACGACGTCGATATCTTCACCCATGGCAGCAAGGAGGCGTCCGACCGTCGCATCGAGGAGTTCATGTCCTCCGGCTATTACGGGCTGCTTTCGCTGCGCGACCAGGGCGTGATCAAGGCCTTCGGCGGCGGCATCAATGAATGGCAGGTCTGTGAGGCGCTGGCCGAGCGCGGCGATTTCGACCTTTTCCTGCTGGCCGGGCGCTACACGCTGCTGGAGCAGGAGGCTTTGCAATCCTTCCTGCCGCTCTGCCAAAAGCGCGGCATCGGCATCGTGCTCGGCGGCCCCTACAATTCCGGCATCCTGGCGACGGGGCCGAAGCCGGGAGCCTTCTATGATTATTCGGAGGCGCCGAAGGAGGTGCTCGATCGCGTGGCGCGCATCGAGGCGGTCTGCAAGCGCCACAGGGTGCGCCTGATCGAGGCGGCGCTGCAGTTCCCGCTGCAGCATCCGTCCGTCGTGTCGGTAATCCCCGGCGGTCAACGGCCGGCCGAGGTCGAAAGCAACCGCGCGCTGCTCGACGTCAAGCTGCCCGCCGCCCTGTGGGTCGACCTGAAGCAGGAAGGGCTGCTGCGCGCGGACGCGCCGACGGGCTGATCCGCCCTGCTGGCGATGGGCAAAAGAAAAGCCGGGCAAGCCCGGCTTTTCTGATCTTTAAAGAAAAAGGTCTTAGTTGACCGCGTCCTTGAGGCCCTTCCCGGCCGAGAATTTCGGCACGGTGCGCGCCGGAATCTTCACTTCGGCGCCGGTCTGCGGGTTGCGGCCGGTCGAAGCAGCGCGTTTTGACACGGTGAAATTTCCGAAGCCCACAAGCCGGACATCGCCGCCCTTCTTCAGTTCGCCAGTGATCACGGAAAACACCGCATCGACGGCTGACTGGGCGTCACCCTTCGAAATGCTCGCGGCATCGGCGACAGCGGACACCAGTTCGTTCTTGTTCATCAAAATTCCCTTCCATGAGAAAACCGGAACTTTCGACTCATCCGGCAGGAAACGGACTTTAGAAAGAAGCGTTCCTGCAACCAAGTCGAAAAAGCGGAAAAAATCCGAAAAAAGCCCGGAATTCCGGGGTTTTTCACATTAAAAAGCCGGGCGCGAGACCCGGCTTTCGTTTTGTGCGCTGCAACTTTAGCTAAAACTAATGCGCAAGCGACTTTCCGGCATCGTCGCCACTGTCGGCCGCGGCCGGCGCGTTTACCGGCTCGACCCACTCGATCGCCTCCGGCATCCGCACCAGCGCGTGGCGCAGCACCTCGCCGACCCGCGAGACCGGAATGATCTCCATGCCGTTCTTCACGTTGTCCGGGATCTCCGCCAGGTCCTTGGCGTTGTCTTCCGGGATCAGCACCTTCTTGATACCGCCGCGCAGCGCGGCCAGCAGCTTCTCCTTGAGACCGCCGATCGGCAGCACCCTGCCGCGCAGCGTGATCTCGCCGGTCATGGCGACATCGGCCTTGATCGGAATGCCGGTCAGCACCGAGATGATGGCGGTCGCCATTGCCACGCCAGCCGACGGGCCGTCCTTCGGGGTTGCCCCCTCCGGCACGTGGACGTGGATGTCACGCTTGTCGAACAGCGGCGGCTCGATGCCGAAATCGAGAGCACGCGAGCGGACATAGGAGGCCGCCGCCGAGATCGATTCCTTCATCACGTCGCGCAAATTTCCGGTCACCGTCATGCGGCCCTTGCCGGGCATCATGACGCCTTCGACCGTCAGCAGCTCGCCGCCGACTTCCGTCCAGGCAAGACCGGCGACGAC
>NZ_RZOI01000738.1:0-2935 GCF_004022645.1 Mesorhizobium sp. M4A.F.Ca.ET.020.02.1.1
TCGCTGATGCTGGCGGTGCTGGTCGCCGTCTGCTGCGTGGCGATTGGCTTCCCTTTCACCTACCTCCTAACCAGGCGGCCGCGCCGCGTCCAGACGCTGTGGCTGGTCGGCCTGCTGTCAGTGCTGTCGCTGTCGGAAGTCATCATCGGCTTTGCCTGGTCGACGCTGTTCTCGCGCACGGCGGGCATCACCAACCTGTTCGTGGCGATCGGGCTGATGGACAAGCCGGTGGCGCTGCTGCCGACTTTCGGCGCGGTGCTGACCGGCATGGTCTACCAGGCGCTGCCCTACACGATCCTGGTGCTCTATCCAGCGCTCGTCCGGCTCGACCCGACCCTGCTGGAGGCGGCGCGCACGCTCGGCGCCTCGCCGGTCAAGGCCTTCTTCAACGTCGTCGCGCCGGCGCTCCGCAACACCATCGTGGCGACGCTGATCATGGTCTTCGTCTTCGCGCTCGGCTCCTATCTGTTGCCGCAGATCCTCGGGCGGCCGCAACACTGGACGCTTTCGGTGCTGATCACCGACCAGGCGATCTACCAGTCCAACATGCCCTTCGCGGCGGCGATGGCGGTGTTCCTGGTACTGATCTCGCTGGCGCTTGTCGGCATGACGCTGCTCGTCGGACGCAGGGAGAACGCGCTATGACCGCAACCTGGCTTCGCCGTCTCTACTTCACCGTCATCGCGCTGTTCCTGGCGGCGCCCCTCATCGTCGTTGCCGGTGTCTCGGTCAATTCGCGCCAGGAACTGACCTTCCCGCCGGTCGGCTTCTCGGCTGCCTGGTACGCGCAGATCTTCACCGATCCGGAATGGCGGCTGGCGCTGATCCATTCGGTGACGCTCGCCGTCTGCTCGGCGGCGATCGCGGTGGCCATCGCGCTGCCGCTTGCCTGGTTCCTGTGGCGGCGCATCGCGCCATGGGCGAACATCTTCCAGGTGTTGGGGCTGGCGCCCTTCATCCTGCCGCCGGTCATCACGGCGCTCGGCTTCTTGAGCTTCTGGGCGACGGTCGGGCTTTTCGGCCAGTTCTTCACCGCCATCATCAGCCACGCGATCTTCTTCGTGACGCTGCCGCTGGTGACGCTGTCACTGGGCTTCGCCTCGATCGACCGCTCGCTGGTCGAGGCGGCGGCGACGATGGGCGCCGACGACCGCAAGGTGCTGAAGACGGTGGTGCTGCCGCTGATCCTGCCCTATCTCGTCTCCGGCTACGCCTTCGCCTTCGTGCTGTCGCTCAACGAGTATATCGTTGCCTACATGACGATCGGCTTCACCACCGAGACATTGCCGATCAAGATCTTCAACGCGCTGCGCTACGGCTACACGCCAACGATGGCCGCGGTGTCCGTGTTCTTCGTCGCGGTGGCGTCGCTGGTGTTCGGCTCGATCGCCAGGTTCGGCGACATCCGCAGGCTGCTCGGCGCCATGTCTTCCGACGGCAACTGAATACCCGTGAAACGCAACGGCCATCGATCCCGGTGGCCGTTCCTCAATGCCCGTAGGACAGCGCCGGCGTGATGCGGTCGCGCCGCAGCCAGCGCGCCAGCAGAAGTGCGGCCACCACCGCCAGTCCAGACGACAGGCCGATCCAGATGCCGACGCCGTTGAAGCCGAAATCGAAGGCGAGCAGCACGCCAAGCGGCAGGCCGACGCCCCAATATCCGATCGCGGCATAGATCATCGGCACCTTGGTGTCGTGCAGGCCGCGCAGCATGCCGGCCGTCACCGCCTGCGCGCCGTCGAAGATCTGGAATAGCGCGGCGAAGACCAGGAAGGAGACGGCAAGCGCGATCACCCTGGCATTGGCCGGATCGGTCAGATCGATGAAGGCGCTGATCAGGAGGTGCGGCCACAGGATCATCACCAGCCCCATCAGCGCCATGAAGGAAACGCCGATGACAAAGGCCGTCCAACCGGCGCGGGAGACGCCTTCCGGATTGCCGGCGCCATGAGCCAGGCCGACGCGCACCGTGACGGCCTGGTTGAGGCCGAGCGGCACCATGAAGGAGATCGAGGCGATCTGGATCGCGATGGCGTGCGCGGCCAGTGAGTCCGCATCGATCAGACCCATCAGCAGGGCCGCGGCGTTGAAGATCGTCACCTCGAAAGCGAGGATGCCGGCGATCGGCAGGCCGAGCCCGAGCAGACCCTTGAAGCGCGGCCAGTCGGAGCGCCAGAAGCGGCCGAACAGGTGGTAGCGGCGGAATTTCTGCTCGAGCATCACCACCGCCGCCAAACCGGCGAACATCAGCGTGCTGGACAGCGAAGTGGCGAGGCCAGAGCCGGAAATGCCCATCGCCGCGACGCCGAGATTGCCGAACATGAACACCCAGTTGAAGAAGGCGTTGCAGGCGACGGCGACGAAGACGATGACCAGCGCCCAGCCCGGCCGCTCCAGCGCCGAGATGAAGGAACGCAGCACGATATAGCCGTAGAAGGGCAGCACCGCCCATTCCAGCCAGCGCAGATAGATGCCGGCCTGATGCGCCAGCCTGGGCTCCTGGCCCATGGCCAGAAGCACGCTCTCGCCGTGCCAGAGGAAGACCCAGATCGGGATCGAGATCAGGATCGCCAGCCACAGGCCCTGGCGCACGGTGCGGCGCAGGTCGCGCACCGAATGGCGGCGGCGACCGAGCTCGGTCGCCATCATCGGCGAGGTCGCCAGCATCAGGCCGAGACCGAAGATCAGCGGCATGAAATAGAGGTTGGCGCCGAGCGCGCCGGCTGCCAGCGTGTCCGGCCCCAGCCGGCCCATCATCATGACGTCGGTCGCGGTCATGGCGGTTTGGCCGAGATTGGTCAGCACCATCGGCCAGGCAAGCGCCAGCGTCGCCCTGATTTCCTGACGCCAAAGATTTTCCGGCGCGCGAGCGCCGGCTTCGATCGCAGACATTTTCCGCTCTTCAGACCACGGCGCGTCGGGACAGAGCCCGGAA
>NZ_RZOI01000739.1:0-2930 GCF_004022645.1 Mesorhizobium sp. M4A.F.Ca.ET.020.02.1.1
AAGTCAAGATCGGCGGCGACAATGACCAGGCCCGCATCCGTGCGGTTACCGAAGCGGCGCCTGCCAGCCGCATCATCCTCGACGCCAATGAGGGTTGGACGGACGACAACATCGTCGACAACCTCGCCTTCGCCGCCGAACACGGCATCGCCCTCATCGAGCAACCTCTGCCGGCCGGCCGCGACACGATCCTGCGCCAAATTGCGCATCCGGTGCCGATCTGCGCCGACGAAAGCGTGCACGAGGCGAAGGACCTGGAAGCCCTTGTTGGACTTTATGAAGCCGTCAACATCAAGCTCGACAAATCCGGTGGGCTCACCGAGGCGCTGGTGCTGCGCGAGCGCGCCCGCGCGCTCGGCTTCCACATTATGGTCGGTTGCATGGTGGGCACGTCGCTGGCGATGGCACCGGCCGTGCTTCTGGCGCAGGGCGCCGATTTCGTCGATCTCGACGGTCCGCTGCTGCTCGCGAGGGACCGGGAGCCACGCCTCGTCTACGAGGGATCGTTTGTACTACCCCCCGACAGCACGCTGTGGGGTTGAGCGCGCCGCGAGCGCAATCAGCGCCAGGCCGATGAGCGCAATGGGGATCATGGCCAGAAAGCCGTCGACACCGAAGCGGTCGTAGAGCGGGCCCGACGCCAACGTCACCACGGCCATGAAGAAGCCGTTGAAGAAATAGGCGATGCCTTGCGCAGCACCCGTGCGTTCCTCCGAGACGGTCTCGCCGATCATCTTCTGCAAGCCGATGAGCACCATCGCCACCGACACCGCGTGCAGCGTCTGGACGCCGAAGAAGCCGGCGACGCCAAGGCCGAGCGGCCAGATCAGCGGAAAGGCGATCCAGCGCACGATTGAGCCGATGCCAGCGATCAGCATCACCCTGACGATGGGAACGGACCCGAGGATGCGCGTAAACATCACAAACATGCACACCTCGGCGACCACGCCCCAGGCCCACAGCAGGCCAACGACGGTGTCGCTGATGCCGATCGACTTCCAGTAGATCGAGACGAAGCCGTAGAGAAAGGCATGGCTGGCGGTGATGATGCCGACGCCGAGGGTGAAATAGAGGAAATAGGCATTGAGAAGCTTCGGCGCCGAATGCTGGATGTCGGTCGCCGACAGCGGCGAGGCGCGGCGCGGACGGCCGAGCCTCGGCGCCAGCAATCCTGCGGCGAGTGCCGCGCCCAGGGCAACGAAGATGATCGCCGGCACCGCCTCGGCGCCGGTGCGCGCCAGGATGAAGCCGCCGACGACATTGGCGCAAAGATAGGAGATCGAGCCCCATTTGCGCATGCTAGTGTAGTTGGAGCCGAAACGGCGCACGCCCGATAGCGCCAGCGAATCGGCGATCGGCGAATGCGGCGTCCAGACGATGGTCAGCGCCAGCGAGACGGCAAGCACGACGGCGTAGCTGGGCGGCAGGAAGTAGCCGGCGGAAAGCACCATCGAGGCCGCGACCAGCGCGATATAGACATGGGCGCGGTCCCTCGCCCGATCGGCAAGCGCAGTCAGCAGCGGCGTCGTCACCACACGCAGGAACATGGGCGCGGCGAGGATCACCGCGATCTGCCCGGCATGGAAACCCTTGGCCTGCAGCCAGAGCGGGAAGTAGGGCAGATGCGTACCGAGCGACACGAAGAGCGTGGCGAAGATCAGGCTCATGCGCAGCTCGAAATGGCGTGGCTTGACGAGTTGTTCAGGCGAGAGCGGCGGCAGGGACATGAATCGATCCAATCACGCCACGGTCGACCGCTCGCGACGTATGTCGATCCCTTAACATGGAGAAAAACCGGGCGAAACCGGCTGGACTAATCGATTAGCGCGAGCTTGCGGCCGCAGGGGCTTGGCGTCACGCCGCCTGCACCGCCCTGCCCTTGATGTTGACGGGAACCAGCACATCCTTGCCGGCCGGAGCCTCGGGCAGGACATGCGCCCAGGTCAGGATTTCCATGCGGCCGTCGAAATGCTCGACCACCGCCGTGCAGCTTTCCACCCAATCGCCGGTGTTGATGTACTGCACGTCGCCATAGTTCTCGATCGCGGCGTGGTGGATGTGGCCGCAGATGACGCCGTCGACATGCGAGCGCCGCGCTTCCTCGCTCAGCACCGTCTGGAACGAGCCAATGAAGTTCACCGCTTTCTTGACCTTGACCTTGGCCCAGGACGAGAACGACCAGTAAGGCAAGCCGAGCAGATGACGCAGCTTTGTAACGACCCTATTGACCATCATCGCCGCGTCATAGGCGTAATCGCCGAGATAGGCGAGCCAGCGCTGATTGTGCACCACCGTGTCGAACTGGTCGCCATGGATGACCAGCAGGCGGCGGCCGTCGGCGGTCTCGTGGATGGCACGGTCGGCGACGACGATGCCGCCGAAATGCACACCCTGGAACTGGCGGGCGAACTCGTCGTGGTTGCCGGCAATGTAGGTGATGCTGGCGCCCTTGCGCGCCTTGCGCAGCAGTTTCTGCACGACATCGTTGTGACTCTGCGGCCAGTGCCAGCTTCGCCTGAGTCGCCAGCCGTCGACGATGTCGCCGACCAGATAGATGATATCGGCGTCGTGGTGCCTGAGGAAATCGATCAGGAAGTCGGCCTTGGCCGCCTTCGACCCCAGGTGGATGTCGGAGATGAACATCGAGCGGAAAGTGCGGGGCTCTGGGCCGGACATAGCTTGTCACCGTTGCTTTCGCAGAGCCTGTGCCACGATTCATGCAACAACCGTATGACGGTTGCGATTGGTCCAGCCGAAGGGCTAGCTTGCCGCGCTCGACAAAAGGAGAAGACCGTCATGGATCTCGGCATTCGCGGAAAGAAGGCCATTATCTGCGCGTCCAGCAAGGGGCTAGGGCGCGGTTGCGCCATTGCGCTGGCCGAGGCGGGCGTCGACCTCGTCGTCAACGGCCGCAATGCGGAGCTCTTGGC